>NZ_BAAHXV010000010.1:0-145941 GCF_054657895.1 Desulfatiferula olefinivorans
GCCAGAAAATAAAAAAACCCCCGCTCAGTCGAGCGGGGGTTTTTTGATTCATGCGATCGACGGTGCGCAGGGCACCGGGCCGATTATTGGAGAGACTGATAGTATTTGATCAGGATCTCGGCAACTTCGGGGCGTGAGAATTCTTTGGGCGGTTTGATGCCTTTGCCCAGCATTTCACGAACCTTGGTACCTGACAGGAGCACGAAGTCGTCTTTGGTGTGGCCTTCAACGCGGCTCATCATGACCACTTTGTTGAGTTTCTTGGAGTAAGCGGTGTGGTCGGCACGGTAAATGTCGATGGCCAGATCGTCTTTGGAGATGTTGTCGAAGATGGTCTGGGCGTCGAAGGGACCGTAGTAGTCGCCAACGCCGGCGTGGTCGCGGCCCACGATCAGGTGGGTACAACCGCAGTTCTGACGGAAGCAGGCATGGAGAACGGCTTCACGGGGACCGGCATAGAGCATGTCGAAACCGTAACCGGTAACCATAACGGTGTTGGGCGGAAAGTAAACTTCAACCATCTTGCGGATGCAGGCGTCGCGAACGTCGGCGGGGATGTCGCCTTTTTTCAGTTTGCCCAGCAGCATGTGGATGAGGATACCGTCGGCTTTTTCATCTTCGTAGGCCATGCGGCACAGTTCTTCGTGGGCCAGGTGCATGGGGTTACGGGTCTGGAAAGCGACAACTTTTTCCCAACCGCGCTTTTTCATTTCTTCACGGATTTCGACGGCGGTCTTGAAGGTGCCGGCGAATTCACTGGGGAAGTAAGAGAAGTTGAGAACCTGGATGGGACCGGAAATACAGACCTTGCCCACGCTGTTGAAGGTGGCCACGCCCACGTGTTCCATATCGTCGGTGCCGAAGATGGCTTTGGTCATGACGGCCATCTGGGCATCGGTGAACTCTTCGACGGCTTCTACATCCTGAATGGCGATCACGGGGTTGCCCTTGACGTTGGGGTCTTTGAGGGCGATGCGTTTGGCGCCTTTGATGGCTGCGGCGTCTTCGATCACGTTCAGAACGGGAGTCGGCCAGAACTGACCGGAGGCGGTTCTCATGTTTTCAGCCACGCCCATGGCGTCGGCCACGTTCATGTAGCCTTTGAGCGGGGTGAAGTAACCGCCGCCGAGCATAACGGCGTTACCGGCGGCAGCGGAGCTGACAACGATTGAGGGAAGGCCTTCGGCTTCCTTGATCAGAGCGGCGCGTTTGGCGTCGTCGGCCACGTACAGGGGCATCAAAGTGTCTGAACCAAGTGGTTTAATCATGTGTTTCTCCTCGGGTTGCCCGTAAGCAACGATTAAAGTATTGAATATAAAGGTTTTTTGCTAACCAATATGACCTCGATTAACCATGATGTAAGCGGCGACCGATTGAAGGCGACGGACAATCTGATTGGGCCGACAATCCGAATCTACCTTAAAAAGCCAGATTTTAATATCAATTGATCGCCCCGGTGTCAAGGGGAATCATGGCCGGTGTTGCCCCTCCCCTTCGGATGAGGGGCAACAAGCGTCAAGAAATTCAAGATATTGGACTGAATGTAAACCCAGTGTCCGGCGCCGGACCTCATTGCGCACCCAGGGGCTGGATGATGATCGACGAGGTCTGTTTGCTCAAAAACGAGGCTTTTTTCGGCTGGATCGCATAGATCAGCTCGGTGTTTCCGTCGCCGTTCAGGTCGGCCAGGGCGAAGTCGGGAATATAGCCCGGCAGCGCCTGGGTGGTCCAGGCCGTGTCAAAGGACAGCCCCGTCCAGGTGAGGGCGATGATCCGGCCTTCGACAAAGTTTCTAAGATTGCTGAACATCCGGGGGCTGGCGTTCCGGTTGGCCACCGTGACGACCTCGGTTTTACCGTCGCCGTCGACATCATCGGCCACGATCCGCGCAGGCAGGTAGAACCGTTCCTGATCAGTCGATTTCCGGGGCTCGATGAAGGCGGCCGAGCCGCCGTAGCGCTCGCTGCTTATCCAGCTTTCCTCACCGTGAAGATCGAGAACCCGGATATGGTCCGACGGGGTGTAGGCGGCCGTCAGAAGCCTGCCGGTGTTGAACAGGTCGGCCGTGTCAAAGGCGAACAGGTTCATGCCGGTGTCGGGCAGGGGGCAGGCCGATTCAACGCCATACCGGTCCGTTTTCGGATCCCGGGTCATGATCGAAATCGTATCGGCAAAATAGCCGTTGGCGAAATGCTGTTCCTGACCGAGAAGAACCGGCGCGCCGGTATCCGGACGTTTGCCCTTGCGGAAAAAAAAGTCCAGGTTTTTGGCGGTCTGGACAACATCTTTTCCGTTCCATTCGAAAACACAGGAGGCCGTCTGGCGGTTGCGGGTGTGGACGGCCGTGACGATGATCTCGTCGATGCCGTTGCCGTTGCCGTCATGGGTGTCGACGAACAGAACGGTCAGGTAGGTCAGGGCATCAAGGGGGCGGGCCGGGCCGAAGACGCCGTCTTTGAACGGCTGGATGAACACCTGATGCCGGTCGGCGAAGACGATGTCCCGGGTGCCGTCTCCGTCCACATCCCCGGTGGAAAGCGCGATGATTTCCGTGGGGTACTTGGGCGAGGTGACGGGATGGGCCGCAAGGACGGTTGACGATGTCGGCGAAGGGGCTGGGCGAGGGGTTTCGGTCCGGACCGCATCGGGTTCGGGCGCCGGCGTTTGCCCGAGGCTGACCGTTGCGGTGAATCCGGTCAGGGCGTCGAAGAGGGTGCTTTTGTCCGGCTCGATTTTGGAAAAAGCCGTCAGGGTTTCTCCCGAGCGGGTGTCGATCAGCCAGAGCGAGATGCTGACGCTCTGACCGAGAAAGGTCAGGCTGCCGGTGATCAGGGCGTCGCGGTTCTGTTCGGACGCCAAGGCAAGGGCCTTTTGCCGGTCGGCGGGGGCATCCGCCCGGGTCACGGTGAAGCCCCGTTCACTCAGGCGGCTGTCCATCAGGTCGGCCGCGCCCCGGCTGATGAAATCCATGGGGGTATCGGCGTGGACCGTCAGGGGGAAAAGCAAAAGGGTTCCGGTTTCAGCCTGACCCGTGCGGGGCAGGGCGGCAAGGATGACGGCCGCGGTTACGACAAGTGTGTAAACGATCGGGTTAAGCTTCATGACAGTGTTCTCCGCGCGATAAAGAATGGGTGATCATGGGCAACGGGAATCGATCCTAATAGATCCGCCATGCCTGGACGACAATGACGGCCGTGGGCTTTGCGAACAGTCCTTTGCCGGGCTGATTGACCGCATAGACCAGCTCGGGGCGTCCGTCGCCGTCAAGATCGGTCAGGGCCAGGTCGGCAATGGAGCCGGTGACGGTTTCGGTTTCGAACACGGGGGCGAAACCGAAATCCTTCCGTTTGAGAAAGTCGATCCGGCCCCGGCTGTAATGACGGAATCCGGAAAACAGATGGTTTGCTGTTTCCGTGTTGGCGATGCTGATCAGTTCGTTTTGGCCGTCGCCGTCCAGATCGCGGAAGATCAGCCGGGGTTCCAGGTAGAGATGAAGGGTTTTGTCCCGGTCATGGGGATCGTCCATGGCCATGAACCGGTCGCTGCCGCCGTAATCCCCGTCGCTTTCCCAGGTGAGGGCCATGGTGTCGTCGTGGACCCGGAGGCGGTGGTTGAAGGCGTAGAGGGCGTAGTGGGTGCCTCTCACATCCCGGGTGGCGGTCAGGGAGAACAGGTTGATGTCCGTCTGGGGCAGGGGCAGGGGCCGGAGCGATTCAGGGGCCGACGTCGGATCGTAAAATACCACGGGGCCGCCGAGCAGGGCGTTCAGGCCGTCGTTTTTCTGGGCGAGGACGGCCGCAGGTTCGCCGTTGGCGCGGTCCAGCCGCCGGAACAGCCAGGGGAGGTCCGATGCCCGGGTCTCAAACGATGACCCGGTAAAGGTGAGTACCCGTGAGGCGATGGTATGGCGGTCGGCACCCAGGATGGATACATAGAGTTCAGGATTGCCGTCGGCGTCCAGATCGGCCTGGTCCAGCCCCACCACATGATGATCGGCGGGCAGGGCCACATCGCGTGTCGGCGTGATGCGATCGGCGGCAAGGGAGAATACCCTGAGGCCATGGTCGTGGGCCGTGATCAGGTCCGGCTTTCCGTCCCGGTCCAGGTCGCAGATCACAAGGCCGGTGACCGCATCGCCCAGGGGGGCACTTTTCCAGGCCGACACCGATGAAAACACCGGCTGCCGCGGCGCGGTGGGCGGGGCTGATCCGGCCGGGTCCGGCATGGCGGGCGGTGTGAACAGGGCGGTGACCTGGTCCGTAAACCGGGTCAGATGGTCGAGAAGGGCGCCGTCGCCCGAACCGATGTCGTGAACATGCAGGCGAAGGCGACGGCTTGCCCGGTCGTAGACAAAGGCGTCGGTGCTCAGGGTGTCCCCCAGACGGATCACGGTGCCGTAGATCAGCACCTGCCCGTTAAGGGCCTCGAGGACCGCATGGGCCTCCTCGGGGGTCGGGGTCGTGCCTGCGGGGACAGACGGCGTGTCGGCCGGAACGTGTTTGAGTGTGCAGGTGTCACCGGAAAGACGGCTGGTTAAAAACGCGTCGATGCTTTTTCCGATCATCGTTTCCAGGTCCCGGTCCGGTGCGATGACCCGGAAGGGCAGAAGGTACAGGGCGGGCGGTTCTGCGGCCCGGAGCGCATCCGTGAAGCCTCCGGCGGTCAGAAGGCCCAGGATGAACAGAATGACGGTATGTTTTTTCAATGGTTTCCCCCCGATGATGTTCGGTTGCGGATTGAGGGTCGGTCACATGAGCCCTTAAATAGCACAGTCGGTTTTAAAATCAAACGGATTATCCGGTCGGTGCCGTGACGGAAGGGGGAGCGTCGTGTTTGAATTGTGTTAGGAATGATGATCCGGCCTGATTCATGTGATTTTCCTCTTGATCTTGGGGAAACCATGGCATATAAAAAACGACATTCACCGGCGGCCGTAAACCGATCGGTGGCTTCATGCCCAACAGGCTGTTTCTTATTAGGTTGCACATATAAAAAATTTGAAAAAAAGGAGAGGCTTCAATGAAAAGAATGATGGTTGTTTCTTTGGCGATGCTGCTTGTGGCGGCCCTGGCCCTGCCCGCGGCGGCCCTCGAAAACGAATTTGGCGGCTACTGGCGGACCCGCGCCTTCAGCCAGGTGGACATCGACGGCAACGACAGCGGCACCCTGTCCGCCGTGGACACCCGGACCCGGATCTACTACACCGCGAAATTCGACGAAAAATTCAAGTTTGTCAACAAGTTCGAATTCGACCCCGTCTGGGGTGACGATGTGGCCGGCGACATCGGCGCCGACGGCAAAGCCTGGTTCGAAATCAAAAACAGCTACGTGGACTTCATGCTCGGCGCGCACAATGTCAAGATTGGTATCCAGCCGGGCAAAATTGCCCGGGGTTTTATCTTTGATGAAGATTTTTCCGGTGTGACCGCCACCTTCAAAATCGGCGACATCAGCCTGCCGGTGATGTGGGCCAAAACGTCTGACGATGATTTGGGCGTAGGTGCTTCTATTGACAATACCAGCCGCGACTACCTGGCTTTGAATCCCGTGTTCAAGGTCAGCGATACCATGAACGTCAACCCCTACTTTGTTTATGACAAGGAACAGGGGTCCGATACGAACGTATTCTACCTGGGTGCCGACGTCGACATGAAAATGGACGCCACGAAAGTCTGGGGTACCGCGATTTTTCAGGGAGGCGAAACCGCCGGTGAGGACAATATGGCCTTCCTTCTGGCCGCCGGTGCCGACGCCGGTCTGGTTCACGGTCAGTTCTTCTACGCCAGCGGCGACGACGATGCCAACGACGGCGACAACAATGAGTTTGCCGGTGTGGCCGGTCGCACCTATTACTGGTCTGAAATCCTGGGTCACGGCCTGTTCGGCGACACGACCTTCGCCGGTAATCTGGCCGCCAACGCCCCCAACACCAAAATCAGCAACGTGATGGCCCTCAACGTGGGCACCACCGTGAAACCCATGGACAAACTGACCCTGATCGGCGATGTCTGGTACGCCATGCTGGCCGAAGAAGTGGGCGGTGAAGACGAACTGGGTCTCGAAGTGGACCTGCGGGCCTCTTACGCCATTCTGCCCAACCTCAAGCTGGATGTCGTGGCCGCCTACCTGATGGCCGGCGACGCCATCGGTGACGAGGATCCCATGGAATTCGGCACCATGCTTTCCCTGAGCTTCTAAGCGCCGCCGCAGTTTTTTAGCGAGAGCGTCTGATCATCGACCGGGCAGGAGTTCCTGCCCGGTCGTTTTTTTTGTGACCGGCGTTTCAAAGGACCCCGCGCTTGCCAAATTCTGAAAACCCTGTACAATGACAGCCAATCATGACCACGGGCGATCATTCGATACCAACGGTGCAGGCAACCATGCAAATAACGAGACGATGGACAGAGGCCGTCATCATCGGGCTTCTTGCGATGCTCATGCTGATCCCCCCTTCGTTTGCCGAAGTCTCCCCGGGTCACGACTGGTCCCTGGCGTTGATTTTTGAGAACGATTCCTTTGCCGGAACGGACATCGGGTACACCAACGGGGTGTTCATGACCTGCTCCAGCGGCTGGCGGGATGACGGCACCCTGCCTGAGGAGGACCTGATCCATGCCCTGTCCCGGCCTCTGGCCCGCACCCTTTCCGGCGCCATTGAATTCCGCAAGTGTTTTTCCTTTGGCCAGACCATGATTACCCCCAGCGACATCGAGCGGCCCGTCCCGGATCCCGAGGACCTGCCCTATGTGGGCCTTCTGTTCGGACGTTTCGGTGTGGAATACCAGAACACGACCCGGGCCACGGCCGCCACCCTGCTTCTGGGGGTGATCGGTCCCAGTTCCCAGGCCGATAAGACCCAGAAGGCCATCCACAAGATGATCGGGGTGCAAAAGCCCATGGGCTGGCATTATCAGCTCGACGACGAACCGGCGGTCAATCTGCATCTGGAACACAAATGGAAGGCGGCCGACGATTTGGCCCGGCCCGCGCTCTGGCCGCCGGGATATGACCTGACCGCCTATGCGGGCCTGGACGCGGGCAACATCATGAGCGATGTCAGGCTGGGCGGCATCCTCCGCCTGGGCAACGGCGGCAGCCGGTTTCCCGCCTCGGTCTACAAGGGCGGCATCGGGTCCACCCCGGATATCAATATCAGCACCGGAAGTACCCTGGTGGTCAACGCCCTGGCCGGGGTGGAGGTGTCCTACGTGTTCAACTCCATCATCCTTGACGGAAACACCGTCGGCGGGGTCGAACCCGAACTCGATCGGGTGCCCCTGACCGCCGACCTGTTCTGGGGCATGGGTCTGGGGTTCAGGCGATGGTGGTTTTCCATGGTCATGGTCCGGGGCACCAACATGCACGAGGCCCAGGACCGTCCCTTCAAATACGGCTCCATGACCCTGGGCTATACCTTCTGATTTCACCGATAAAACCCTTGCCTCAATCCGAACCATGTCGTATGGTTTGCCCGTTTTCTGACCCCTTGTTTTTTTAGGAGAGTGTTCATGGAGTTATCGGCCCAGCAGCACGATGCGGTCTGTCACATCGGTTCGCCCGCCCTGGTGGTGGCGGGGGCGGGATCGGGCAAGACCCGGACCCTGACGGCGAAAATGTCTTATCTGATCGATCGGGGCTTCGACCCCACACGGCTTCTGGCCATCACCTTCACCAACAAGGCCGCCGAGGAAATGAAGACCCGCCTGGTCCGCCAGACGGGCCTGCCCATCGAAAAATTCCCCTGGGTCCGGACCTACCACAGCGCCTGTTTCGCCATTTTGAAGGTCCATGCCGGACTTATGGGCTACCGTCAGCCCCTTCAGATTTTCAGCGCCTACCATCAGCAGAAGACCTACAAGGAGATCGCGGCGGCCATGAACATCGACCGGAAGAACATTCCCGGCCTGATGAGCGATATCTCCCGGGCCAAGAATTCCGGCGATCCGGAGGCCTTCATCCAGAATCTTTCCGCCATCAAACGGACCATGACCGCCAATGTGTTTCGGGCCTACGAACAGGAGCTGAAGGCGAAAAACGCCCTGGATTTCGACAACATTCTCCTTCTGGTCCGGGACCTGTTGCGGGATCATCAGACGGTCCGCGATTATTACCGGAACCTGTTTCAGTTCATTCTGGTCGACGAGTATCAGGATACCAACAATATCCAGGAGGAAATCACCGGTCTGTTTCTCGGCCACCGGAACCTGTTCTGCGTGGGCGACGACTGGCAGGCGGTCTACGGATTCCGGGGCAGCAACGTCAACCATTTCCTGTCCTTTCCGGAAAAATACCCCGACGGGAAGATCTACCGGCTGGAGCAGAACTACCGGTCCGCCGACGAGATCGTCCAGATCGCCAACCACCTGATCGGCAACAACGCCGCCCGCATGAGCAAGACCTGTTTTTCGGACAAGCGGGGCGGGCTGGTGGACATCCACGAGTTCCCCAACGAGTTCGAGGAGGCCCAGTGGGTGGCCCGGAAAATAAGGTCCATGCGTGGCATGGGCGTTCCCTATTCGTCCATGGCCGTCATGTACCGCACCAAGTCCTGTTCGCTCTGGTTTGAAAAAACCTTCCGCCGCATGGACATCCCCTACACCATGATGGGGTCCAAGGGCTTTTTTGAGCGCAAGGAGGTGCTGGACATCAACTGCTACCTGATGGCGGCCCTGTTCCCCGAGGACGATGTGGCCTTCGAGCGGATCATCAACACCCCCAAACGGGGCATCGGCCCAAGCATCCTGAAAAAGATCGCGCAAACCCGGGTGCCCGGCACCGGCCTCCAGGCCGCGGCCCGGATACTCGTGCGGGACCGTCTGCTCAGCACCAAGGTCCACGGGGCCCTGACCGAGCTTCTGGACAGCCTGGACCGCTATAAAACCATGCGCCCGGACGAGGCCATGTACGATGTGATCGATACCTTCAAATACATGGACCATCTGTCCGATTACAGCAAGACCCGGGAGGAATTCGATTCGCGCAAGGACAACGTGGATGAACTGATTTACAACGCCTCTTTGAAAGGCACCATAGAAGAGTACCTGGAGGAAATCGTCCTGATCAACGAGGACAAGGACGACGAGGCCGATAAGCGCGGGGTCCGTCTGTCGACGGTGCATGCCAGCAAGGGTCTGGAGTACGGCCTGGCCTTTGTGGTGGGGGTGGAGGAGGAGCTGTTCCCCCACTGGCGGTCGTTGATGTCCGCGTCGGAGATCGAGGAGGAACGGCGCCTGATGTACGTGGCCGTCACCCGGGCCGAACGGTATCTGTACATCACCTCGGCCCAGCAGCGACGCAACCGGCCCAGCCGGCGAAGCCGCTTCGTGGGCGAGCTGAAAAAAGCCCTGGCCGCGTGCACCTGACGGCTTTCGTTTTGATGGGCACGCTTTGCTTTGCCCATCCTGCCGTGTTGCGCCCGTAGGGTGGGCAAAGCAAAGCGTGCCCACCACCGGAATAACCGGACTTTTTTTGAAAATATGCCCCGGGAGTGTGTGATGCCCCTTCAGATCGTTCAGATTCCTTTGTCGATGATGTCCACCTTCGCCTACCTGG
Organism: Desulfatiferula olefinivorans; assembly: GCF_054657895.1. Taxonomy (NCBI): domain Bacteria; kingdom Pseudomonadati; phylum Thermodesulfobacteriota; class Desulfobacteria; order Desulfobacterales; family Desulfobacteraceae; genus Desulfatiferula; species Desulfatiferula olefinivorans. Next base: position 9,553 of record NZ_BAAHXV010000010.1, read on the forward strand.
TGGGCGATCCGGTGTCCCGGACGGCCCTGGTCGTCGATCCGGCCGCCGATACGGGAAAAATTCTGGCCGCCGCCCGGGGTCGGGACTGGATCATCACCCGGATCGTCAACACCCACGGCCATGCCGACCATACGGCGGGCAATGCCGCCATGGCGGCGGCGACTTTCGCACCCATCCTGATTCACCGGCTGGACGCGGAGCGCATGAGGAATCTGGCCGGCAGGGCCTTCTGCCGGGTTCTGGGCGGCAAGGTGTCGCCCCCGGCCGACCGGCTGCTCGACGACGGGGATCGTCTGACCCTGGGGTCGGAAACGCTGACCGTGCTGCACACCCCCGGCCACACCCCCGGCGGGATCTGCCTTTATACCCCCGGTCATGTGATCACCGGCGACACCCTGTTTGTTTCAGGTGTGGGCCGAACCGATCTGCCCGGAGGCTCCATGGGTACGCTGACGACATCCATCCGGAAAAAAATTTTTACCCTGCCCGATGATACCCTGATCTGGCCCGGCCATGACTACGGCCCCACCCCCCAGTCCACCGTGGCCCGGGAAAAAGCGTTTCACGGCCTGGGTTGACCCGTCAGGCCTCGCCGGTGATCCGGTCCGCTTCGATCCGGAACCGCTCGAAGGCCTGTGCCGTTTCCGAAAGCGTTTTTTCGATGCGGGGCCGGTCCTCGTCGATCAAGGCGGATTCCAGACGGGCGGCAGAGGCCAGAAGCTCTTCGGCCCCGAGATTGGCGGCGGCGCCCTTGAGGGAGTGGGCCGTGAGCCGTGCCCGGGCGATATCCTCCCCCGTGAGGGCCGACCGTATCTCATCCTCAAATCCCGCAAAACAGGTCCCGTATTCCCTGAGCATGGTGTCGTAGAACTCCCGGCTCGCCCCCAACCTGGCGACGGCCTTGTCCACATCCAGCACGGGCGGCTTTGTGCGGGCTTCAGACGGACTTTCCGGCGGGGTCTCATGGTTCCGATCGCCGATCGTCAGATTTTTTTTCAGCACGGACAGCAGGCGTCGGCTGTCGATGGGTTTGGACACGTAATCGTTCATGCCGGCCTGCAGGCAGGCCTCCCGGTCGCCGGACAGGGCGTTGGCCGTCATGGCGATGACGGGCAGTTCGGCAAGGCTCAGGTCCTGACGGATGCGCCGGGCCGCTTCGAGGCCGTCCATGTCCGGCATCTGGACATCCATCAGCACGCCGTCGTAAGTGCTCTCGCGCAGTTTGTGAAGGGCCACCCGGCCCGTTTCCGCCGTATCCACCGAGGCCCCCGCCAGCCGGAGCAGTTCCATGGCGATCATGCGGTTGACCGGGTTGTCTTCGACCAGAAGCAGGTGAACGCCGGAAAGGACCCGGGCCGTGCGAGGATCGCCGCCGGGCACCCCGGACCGTTCAGGGCGAAAGCCCCGGGCGGTCATGAGGGCGTCAAACAGGGTGGATTCCTTGACGGGTTTGGAAAGGGTCAGGGCCCCCGCCGGATCGTCGTGATTCAGGTCATGGAAAGACCTGAGCAGCAGCACGGCGGGGGGGCGGGGGCAGAGGGACACAAGGCGGTCCCGGGCCGTCTTTCCGGCGTCCGGCTCAAGGGCCTCTCCGAGGATGAGAATGTCGAACGGGTCTTCCCGGTGGGCGTCGATCAGGGCCCCGGCGTTTTCAGTATCGGCGGCCGATTTGAACCGGAAGCCGAACCGGCCCAGCATCTGGGCCAGCACCTTGCGCGCCCGGGGGCTTTTGTCGGCCACCAGAATGTGGATGTCCCGTCCGTCTGACGCAAGGGCGGGCACATCCTCTTCCTCGTCCAGGTAGCCCGCCCGGATGGTGAAGGTGAAGGTGGTGCCCGCGCCGGGTTCGCCGGTCACCCGGATGTCTCCGCCCATCATGTGGATGATTTTGCGGCAGATGGCCAGCCCCAGGCCCGTGCCGCCGTATTTTCGGGTGATCGAGCTGTCCGCCTGGGAAAAGGATTCGAACAGCTTTCCGCCCAGGGCGGGATCGATGCCGATGCCCGTGTCCTCGACCTGGAACATCAGCTCGAAATCCTCTTCGGAAAAGGTGCTGACCGTGACCGACAGGCAGATCTGTCCCCGGCTCGTGAATTTGAAGGCGTTGGACACAAGATTGACCAGCACCTGACGGAGACGGTAGGGATCGGCCACGATCCGGGTCGGCACATCGGGGTCCACGTCCACGATAAATTCGATGGCAGGGTTTTGGGCCTTGACCATGAACATGTCGGAGACCTCGTCGATCAGTTCGCGGATGCTGAAGGGGGTGCTCTCGAAGTCCAGCTTGCCGGCCTCGATTTTCGAGACATCCAGAATGTCGTTGATCAGGTTGAGCAGGGACCGGGACGAGGACCTGACGATGGTGATGTATTCCTGCTGCACCGGGCTTAAGGGGGTGGTGAGCAGAAGATCGCCCATGCCGATGATGGCGTTCATGGGGGTCCGGATTTCATGGCTCATGTTGGCCAGAAATTCGCTTTTCACCCGGTTGGCCCGGTCCGCCGATTCTTTGGCGTCCTGAAGTTCCCGGTTGAGGGCCTCCAGCTCGGCGGTGCGGTCCCTGACCTTTTCCTCCAGCCGGCCGCTGTACCCCTTCAAGGCTTCGTGGGCCTCGTTCAGTTCGTCCTGATTGCGCCGCAGCTGGTCGTTCAGGCGGTTGGACCGCTCGATTTCCCGGTTGAGATTGTCGTTCTGCCGGCCCACCACCACCCCGGCCAGGATCAGAAAACCGCCCCAGGCCGTCAGATACAGGTAGTAATCCGACATCTGGTGGGGCAGGGTCATGGCTTCGGGACGGGCCAGGGTGAACAGAACCACATAGATGATGCACATCAGCGCGCCCATGGCGGCCTGGCGCGCACCCATCATGTATCCGGCGATGATTACCGGCAGGAAATAGAAATTGAAAAACGCGATCTTGTTTTCGAACAGATGGCTGATCACCAGGACGGCGGCCAGAATCGTGATCACGAAAAGCCATTCGTATTTTCGTCTGAAAAGGAATCGGATCTTATCCATGGGGTTCTTTCATCGATAGAGAATTTCGGTAACTTCGGCTTGATGTGACCAACAGCCTATCAAAGCATGAAAGTTTTTTACAGGTTTTTTACATCCTTTTTACCCGGCAGTGACATCTTTTTTTCGAAGGGGGGCTATGCTTGAGCCAAACACTTGCGCCAAACGGAAAAAAACGATAACCCATGTCAGGAAAGGAACACGTTATGAAAACAAAGATGATGACACCCATGATGAAACAGACCCTGCTGGCGGTCGTGCTGGGACTGTCGATGATGATCGCGGTATTCGCGGTGCGCTGCGATGCCGCCGCCGTGACCTGCCGGGTGGAAACGGACCGGGACGTTCTCCCGGCCGGCGAGGCCCAGACCGTGGTGCTCAAGGTGACCCTCGCCGCGCCGCCCGCGCCTGTCGCCCATCAGCGCCCGGCGGTGAACCTGTCCCTGGTGCTGGACAGGTCCGGCTCCATGTCCGGCGATAAAATTGCAAAGGCCCGGGAGGCGGCCATGGAGGCCGTACGCCGCCTGAGCCCCCGGGATATCTTTTCCCTGGTGGTCTACGATGATCAGGTGAGAACCCTGATCCCGGCCCAGCCCGTGGAAAACATCGAGGCCATCATCGCGAAAATCCGGACCATCGAACCGGGAGGCAGCACGGCCCTGTTCGGCGGTGTCAGCCAGGGGGCCGCCGAGATACGCAAGCATCTGTCGGGGGATTATATCCATCGCATCATCCTTCTGTCCGACGGCCTGGCCAATGTGGGGCCCCAGACCCCCGAGGACCTGGGGCGGCTGGGAGCGGCCCTGGTCAAGGAGAGGATCTCCGTCACCACCGTGGGCGTGGGCACCGATTACAACGAGGACCTGATGGCCCGTCTGTCCCAGCAAAGCGACGGCAACATCTATTTTGTCGAGCGGAGCGCGGACCTGCCGGGAATTTTTACGGCGGAGCTGGGCAGCGTGCTCAATGTGGTGGCCACCGGCGTCAAGCTGATCATCGAGCTGCCGGACCAGGTCAGCCCCCTGTCCATCATCGGCCGGGACGGACGGATTAGGGGCCGTGAGGTGGAACTGTTCATGAACCAGCTTTACGGCGATCAGGAAAAATACGCCCTGCTCGACGTGCGTCTGCCGCGGACGGAGAACGGAAAAAAAATGGAAATCGCCCGGGCCAGGGTGTATTATGAAAACCCCGTAACCGGGGCGAACGAAATGAGCGAGGGCGTGAAAATCGCCGGCTTTTCCACCGATGCGTCCAAAGTCAAACAGTCGACCAACATCGCCGTGGTCCGGGAATACCAGATGAATCTCAACGCCCTGGCCCAGGAAAAGGCCATCCGCCTGTCCGATGAAGGCCAGGTAAAGGAGGCGGCCAAAACCCTGAAGGAATCGGCGGCCCAGTTGAAAAGCCTGGGCGGAACCTATGCGGACACGGCCCTGCTCGAAGAGGCCGAGGCCCTGGAACAGAAAGCCGAGACCATCGAGCGGGAAGGCATGAGCAAGAAAAGCCGCAAGGTGCTTCGGACGGAAAGTTATCAGTTGAAAAACCAGCAGTATGAAAAATAAAGGTCTCGAATATGATCCATGACACCCGGCGCAGCACCGTCATCTACCTGCTGCTGTTGATCGTTCCCACCTTGATTCTGGGCGGGGCCGGGCTGCGCCTGCTGGTCCATGAAAAGGACCGCATCCGGACCCAGGCCCTGGCCTCGCTGACCGACCGGGCCGGGGCCCTGGCCGAAAGCCTGGTGCTGACGGTGTCCGAGGTCGAGGCGGGTCTGACCCGTTCCCTGTCGGCCATGAATCCCGACCGCCTGGAGGCGGACCTCCGCACCTGGCAGGAGACCCATCCCCTGGTGAGAAACGTCTTTGTCTGGACGGATTCAGGCCTGGTCTATCCCCCGGACAGCCCGGCGGCCACGGCCGAGGAGAGGCGGTTCATCCGGCGCTACGAGGCCCTGTTTACCGGACGCCTGGCCTGGGATTTCGGGTCGCCGGACCGGATGAACGAGCCTTTTGCGCCTTCCGTTTCCTCCTCCTACGGCGGAGAACTCCGGCGCATGAGCGAGGCCCGGCGGGATCTGCTGAACCTGGCCAAGGACGGCCCGATTCAGGCCGGGGCCGATTCGGACATGCGCTGGGGTTTTATTCCCTGGTTCGCCGAAAACCAGCTGTTTATCCTCGGCTGGGTTAAGCGGGAGAAGGACGGCCCCGTCTACGGCCTTGAACTGGAAACCATGGCCCTTTTGTCCCGTCTGATCGCCCAGATGCCGGTGATCAACGACGATCATGCCGCCTACGCCCTGATCGGGGGCGACGGCCGTCTGCTGCATCAATCCGGGGCGTTCCCGGTGTCGGCGGATCAGAAACCCGCGGTCAGTGTGCCGCTGTCGGGACTTCTGCCCCATTACCGCATCGCCTTTTACCTGTCCGGACCGGATCTGACCGGCGGACGGGGGCTGGTGATGGTGGCGGGGATGTTTCTGATTCTGGCCACCGCCGCCCTTTTCACCGGCGGACTCCTTCTGATCCGGGACAGCCTTCGGAGCATGAAAGACGCCATGGAGAAGACCTCCTTTGTGTCCAACGTGTCCCACGAGTTGAAAACACCGCTGACCACCATCCGCATGTATGCCGAACTTCTCCGGGAGGGCCGGGTGACCTCGCCTGAAAAAACCGGTCATTATCTGTCGGTGATCGTCTCGGAAAGCCGGCGGCTGACCCGGCTGGTCAACAACGTGCTGGATTTCGGAAAGCTGGAGCAGGGCCGCAAGCATTACACCCGTGCCCCTCTTGATCTTTCGGCGGTGGTGCGGCAGATCATCGAGGCCCACGGGGACCGGCTGCTGGACGCCGGGCTTTCGGTGCATCTGACCCTTCCGGACGAGCCCGTTGTGGTGTCCTCGGATCGGGACGCCCTCGAACAGGTGATGCTGAACCTTCTGGACAACGCGGTGAAATATGCCGCAGACGGGCATTGGCTGGGGGTGGAGCTGGGGAACGCTTCGGACGGCCGGGGCGTTGAACTGCGGATCAGGGACCGGGGGCCGGGGATTCCGCCCGGGCATCGTTCCCGGATTTTCGAAACCTTTCACCGGGTCGACAACAGCCTCACCGCCGGGCAGGCCGGGTCGGGATTGGGGCTGAGCATCGCCCGCCGGATCATGCGGGACCTTAAAGGCGACATCCTCTATCAGCCGGAGGCGGACGGCGGAAGCTGTTTCCGGGTCAGGATTTTATCATGACAAAGCCCATTCATATTCTGGTGGCCGAAGACGATGCCCACATCCGCACCGGCCTGATCGATACCCTGGAAAGCGAAGGCTACCGGGTCACGGCAGCGGCCGACGGAAACGAGGCCCTTTCGCGTTTCGAGAGCGAGACCGCAGATCTGGTGCTTCTCGATGTGATGATGCCCGGAAAAAGCGGGTTTGACCTCTGCCGGCTTTTAAGGGACCGGGACCCCGATCTGCCCATTTTGATGCTTACGGCCAAGGGCGAGGAAATCGACAAGGTGTTGGGGCTGAAGCTGGGGGCCGACGATTACATCACCAAACCCTTCGGCATCCATGAACTGCTGGCCCGCATCGAGGCGGTGCTTCGCAGGTGCCGGAAACGCGTGGAACCCTCCGGCAGTCCGGACGCGGTGTTTTTCTTCGGCGGGCGGCGGGTCGATCCCCGACGTTACACCCTGGAGAAAAACGGACAGACGATCAGTCTGACCGATCGGGAACTCAGGCTGCTGCGTCTGTTCCATGCCCATTCCGGCGAGGTGCTCAGCCGGGAGACGCTGCTCAACGCGGTCTGGGGCATCGACTATTTCGGCACCACCCGGACCCTGGACCAGCATGTGGCCCAGCTAAGAAAAAAAATAGAAGACGATCCGGCCGCGCCCATGGTGATCACCACGGTTCACGGGGTGGGCTACCGGTACCGCGCATCATGATTTGAGTTTTTTGAGAGCCTGAAACGCCGGGTGCCCCACCACGGGGTTGCAGGTGCAGGGGGCAAGGTTCAGGTTGGCGCCGCAGGACGGGCACAGCCCCTTGCACAGATCCGAACACAAAGGGTGCAGGGGAAGGCCGAGCACCACCTGTTCCTCGATGATGTGCCGAAGCTCGATCACATCCCCCGAATAGTATTCGGTGGCGATGTCCTCCTCCCCGATTTCCATGTCCAGTTCCTCCTCGCCGGGGACCGTTTCGGTGCCGTCGGTCTTGATGAATCCCAGAACGAAGGTCTGTCTGAACGTGTATTCAAAGGGCTCCAGGCACCGTCCGCAGTCCATGCGGAGGCTGGTCGCGATCCGGCCGGTCACCTCGATCACGTCGCCTGTCTGGACCTGTGCGGCCAGGGAGACGTCAATGGGGGCGGTGAAGGCGTATTCGCCTCTGTCGATCAGTTCGGCCAGGACGGGAAACTCGCGGGCATCGGCGCTGAATGACCGGGAGAGGCCCCCGTATGGGATATGGGATACGGTGATATGCATGGCGGTCCTTTCTACAGGTTCGTTGGTTCGGTTGTCCGGGTATCCTTGTCCCAGCCCATGGCCGTGCGGAAGGCGAACACCCAGAACAGAATCGACCAGCCCAGCAGCAGGTTGGTCACAACAATCTCGCTGCGCCGGGGGTGCCGGGTGAAAAGGGCGATGGCCGACGGGGCGAAGTACACGCACAGGGCGATGCCTAAAACGGTCAGCAGCATGATGTCTCCTCGTTTTGGGGTTCATGGAATTTTTCATCATCATTACCATAAAACAAGCGACTTTGAAATACGTCTTGCGACTTGAATTAGCAGGCGGGCAATGATATGGCTGGATCAACCGACCTGTCAATTATAAGAATCATAAGGATAACAAAAACGCGATGATCGAGGATATTCTTGCGGGCGGCGCTGTCCGCCTGACCACACGTCCGGTGACCGTCTCCGACGGCGTGACCCTTTCGCTCTACGATTTTCAGCCGAAAAACCCTGCCTCGCCCCTGCCGGTGCTGGTGTTCGTGCCGGGATGGGTGTCACTGATGTCCGGATGGACCGAGGTTCTGAAGGTGCTGACCCCGAAGGCTCGGGTACTGTATCTGGAAACCCGGGAAAAACGAAGCGCGCGGCTGCCCGAAGGCCCCTTGCCCGAGTTTACCCTGGCGCGGATGAGTGCGGACCTGGCCGAGGTGATTGGTCAGGAACTGCCGGAGGACACGCCGTTCGTCCTGGCGGGAAGTTCCCTGGGCGCCACGGTGATTCTGGAGTACCTGAACGGCCAAAACGCCCGCCTTCCCCGGAACACCGTCCTGATCTCACCGATTACCGAGGTGGATTTTCCGATGTGGGCCCAGTGGATCATCCGCTGGGTGCCTCCCTCGGCCTATGCCCTGATCAGGTATGTCGCCATTTTTTACCTGACCCGTTTCCGGGTCGACAAACGGAAGGAACCGGAACAGGCGGCCAAGTACACCGGCACCCTGATGGCGGCCGAACCGGTGCGCCTGAAAGCCAACGCCCGGGCCCTGTCCGGGTATTCGGTCTGGAACCGGCCGACCGGGGTCGACGCACGGATTCTTCTGGTGGGGGCGCGGACCGACAAACTCCATGGGCTTGACGATCTCCGGCGGATGGCCGAAGCCCTCCCCCAGGCCCGGCTGTCGATCATGGAAAGCAATCGGGCCACCCACAGTGCGGCGGTGGCTTATTTGCTGCTTGACGAACTTACGCTCTGACGGATCACGATCCGGGGCCGCGGGGCGGACGTCGCCGTCGACGGAGCGGCCGGGGCCTGAGCGGGGGCGGGGGGACGGCCGGTGCGGTAGGCGTCGGCCATGGCCTGGGTGGACAGGGTGGTCATGTCCGGAATCAGGGAGAAATCCGGCACCGTGATGCCCCCACGGATCTTGACCCCGTTGCCCAGGTGGCAGCCTTTTCCGATCCGAGCCCGGTCTTCGATCAGCACGTGATGCCCCATGTGGGTGGCGAAACCCACCTGGCAGTGATCGCCGATTTTGACGCTGACGCCGAACGTGCAGTCGAACCCGACGACCGTGTGATGGCCGATGCGGGTGCCGCAGCCGACAATGCATCGCGCCCCGACGAGCGTATGATCGCCGATGGCGATGGGGGCCAGAATCAGGGTGCCCGGTTCGGGCTCCACATGCCCGTAGAGCACGGCCCATCCGCCGATCATGCAGCGCTCGCCGAAGCTCAACAAATCGAAATCACTGAGAAAGGAGCTGGAGATCCCAGAACTGTAGGCCAGTTTGACGCCGAACAGTTTCAGGCAGAGGTAGCGCAGAATATCGTTGGTGAAGATGATCCGGTTGAAGGGGGTCAGCACGTATTCGGTCAGCGACCGGCTGAGAAACCAGACAAAGACGTGACGGTCCGTGTCGAATTTGTACGTGCCCGGTTTGAGTCGGGGCAGGCAGAGGGTTTTGAGGGTTCCGGCGAGGATGATCAGGCAGACCAGAAACAGGTAAAAGGCCGCAGGAACGGTGAACACCAACCAGGGAAACCCCAGCCCCATCCCCCAGCGCACCAGCGCCCAGGCGGGAATCAGGGCCAGGCCGTAGAGTAAAACACCGAAAACCATCACCATCATATCGTAGGAACGTTCGAGAAGACGCACGGTTATGCCTCCTGTTGTCGTTGGGCTTGATGGGAGGGGTTGTAACCGGTTTTGGGTTTTTTAACAAGTGTTTTATGGTCGCGGGCGGTGGGCGGAGGCGGGCACGGACACACGGACGGACACGGACAGACACGGACTTGCACGGACACACGGACGCACGGACGCACACGGACTGCCGTGAACCACCGCGTGAAGGAAACGTCCGTGCAGGCCGCTTGAAGGGCAAGTCCGTGTCTGTCCGTGCTTGTCCGTGGTCGTCCGTGTGTCCGTGGTCCCTGCCCCCCCGCCCTTGCCCCCGCACCCAAACCATGATACATTCCAATCCGTTCACCCCCGGCATCAACCCAACTGACACGGAACCGTCGACGCATGAAACACAGGCCCATCCCGACACTTTTTTTTGCCGTTCTGATCGGCATGTTTGCCCTGGCTGCCTTGCCCGGCCGGGTTACCGCAGACACCCCCGGGGTCGGAACGGACGATCCGGTGACTGTTTTCGGCCTGGAGCAGTCCATCGATCAGGCCCTGGACCGTGAAAAGGTTCAGGTCGAGACGTTTCGCCGGGAATTGGCGGATGTCAAAGAGCGGGAACGGTCCATCGGGTCGGAGCTGGCCACCCTCAAGGTCCAGTATTCGATTTACTCCAACCTCTTGATTATGCCGGAAACCCCGGTCCGAACGCTGGAGCAGAGTTTCACCGGCAACGTGGCGGCCCAGGGCAGTGCCGGGGTCCGGACGGCGGATTTCAAAGATAAACGGGAAAAGGCCCAGGTTCTTCTCACCCAGACCGACGATCAGATCAGGCTCAATGACGAGCAGCTCACGAGTATCCGGGCCCACAGGAATCCGGGGCCCGATGCCCAGGTGCTGATCGAGAAGCTCAGGCAGCTTCTCGATCAGCTCAACCGGAAAAAAAAGATTCTCGAACAATTGGCGGTCCTCTACGAGGCCTATGAACGTCATTACGCCGAGCTTCGGGATCAGTTCTCCGCACTGTCCGGCACCTTTGACCGGGAGATCCGGAGCCGCAGGAAGCAGAATCTTATCCAGCGGACACAAAATGTGCTTTTCTCGAAAACGCCGGACCAGATGCTGGCGGATCTGGCTGCACTGCGGGAGCTGCCCGGGACCCTGATGACGGAACTTTCCGCGTTTCGGGCACTGGTTTCCGGCTCGGATATTTCGGGTCCGGTGATTCTGGGGCTGTTGTTCGTTTTTCTTCAGTATGTGCTGTTCAAGATGTCGCGGGCTCTGCCCCGTCTGGACGCCCGGCCTTTTTTTCAATCGTCGGTCTGGGCGGCCATGGCCCTTGCGGTTATCCGGCGATCCCTGTTTCTTACGGGCAACAGCCTCTTTCTGATCGCCTGCGGCGCCCTGCCTCTGGTTCGGGTCAAGTATCCGATGATCGTCGCGGCCGAGCAGATGCTGACGATCGTTCTGCTCAGCCGCTGGATCATCGATATTCTGACCTTCTTTCCGTCCGATCAGACGACCTTTTTGTCTCGGCCGATCCGGGCTCGTCTGAAAGGGATCGTCCGGCTGATCCGACTGTACGCCCTGGTGTATGTGCCGTGTGTCTGGCTGCTGGATTCGGATCATATGCTGCCGGTTCTTCTGCGCGTGGTGTTCGCCGTCCTTTTGTATGTCCGTCTGATTGGCCTGGCCAAGCTTCCGGGCCGGATGACGGCCCCGTCCGAGCGGGGGCCGCGGACCGTCGCCGTGGTGTCGGCCCTGCCCGTGTCCGTCACCGTGCTGATGTTTGCCGGTTTGATTTTCGATCTGGCCGGATACACCCCGCTGGTGCTGTTCGTGGGTGCAGCGCTGTGCCGGACGGGGGTGGTGGCGGCATGGGCCGTGGTTTTCTTTTTGATTCTGAAGGATTATAAAAAGACCGGCCATGCCCTTGCCGAAGGGGACAGTGACGATGGGGCACTTCCGGTACCCAACGCCCACTGGTTCATGTCCCTGGTTTTTTCGCTGGTCTGGTTTGTCTGCGTTTTTTTGGGCATCATTTATGTCTGGGGCGGGAAACAGGCGGTGGCCCAGGGCATCTACACCGGCTACACCACACCCCTTCGCGTGGGGGACATGAGCTTCAGCCTGATGGGGGTGACGGCGGCGCTGGTCCTCCTTGTGATCACCCACGGGGCCTCCCGGCTGTGGCGGGATCTCTTGCAGAGACGGCTGCTCACGGACAGCGGGATGGATATCGGGGTCCGGGAGTCCATCGCCACGATCAGCACCTATCTGATCTGGATCGTGGGCATCCTCATGGCTCTGAACGTTTTCGGCCTGAACATGACCTCCATCACCGTGGTGCTGGGGGCTCTGGGTATCGGGCTGGGCTTTGGACTCCAGAACATCTTCAACAATTTTTTAAGCGGCATCATTCTGCTGTTCGAGCGGCCCATTCAGGTGGGTGACGATGTGGAAATCAACGGGACCTGGGCCAATGTCCGAAAGATCAATGTCCGGTCCACCGTGGTCCAGACTTACGACAACGCCACCTTGATCATCCCCAACTCGGATTTTATCAGCAATCAGGTGACCAACTGGAGTTTCAAGGACAAACGGCTCAGGCGGAACATCACGGTGGGGGTGGCCTACGGCTCCGATCTGGATAAGGTGCGCGATACCCTGCTCGGCGTTGCCGACACGACGCCCCGGGTACTCCGGCTGCCCAAACCCGATGTGATTTTCAAGGATTTTGGAGACAGTGCCCTGATTTTCGTGCTGCGTATCTGGACCCGGGTCGAGTATTTCTATTCGGTGGAGTCGGCCCTTCGCTTCGAAATCGACCGTCTGTTCCGGCAGCGGGGCATCGAGATCGCCTTTCCCCAGATGGACCTTCATTTAAGGTCCATCCCGCCGGAGCCTGTCGTCAGCTTAGGCGACGATGCGCCGCCCGAAGGGACCGCAGCTCCCGACACACCGTAATCCGGGTCAACGCCCGGTCATCAGCCCGGCGGCCAGTTCATGGACCGTCCGGCCAGCACATGCAGATGGATATGGAACACCGTCTGGCCCACGCCTTCACCATTGTTGATCACCAGCCGGTAATCGGTGACGGATTTCTCCCGGCAGATCCGGGCCGCCACGTCAAACAGGCCGCCGATCAGGGCCCGGTCCCCTTCGTTCATGGAGGACACTTTGTCGATGTGTTTCTTCGCCACCACTAAAAAATGGGTGGGGGCCTGGGGGTTGATGTCGTTGAAGGCGAAATACTGGTCGTCTTCGTACACCTTGCTGCTGGGAATCTCACCCGCGATGATCTTGCAGAACAGGCAGTCGCTCATGCATACGCTCCTTGGCTGATGGTGGGGTTAGTGGGTCATGCCCGTTCATGCTTAAAAGGATTTGACGGTTCCGTCAATACAAAAAAAACGGAGCCGGAGCGGAAAACCGCGTGCCCCGGCTCCGTGAGGAGGGACTGGAATCAGGAGGGCCAGCTGAGTTTGAAATTGTCGCCGGTGACGATCTCGGGAGGGACGGTGTCCACCCGCTCGGGCACGATGATCCGGCAGGTGCTGTTGGCCAGGATGTCCCGCTCGATGTCGATGCCCGGCACCACCTTCCACAGTTCCACCCCGGCGTCGGTCAGGCGGAAAATGCCCACGGTGGTCACGTAAAACACCTTCTTCCCCGCTTTGAGGGCCTCTTTGGCGTTGAAGGTCACCTCGTTGAGCGTGTCGACGAATTTGGGAATGCCGCGTTTCCGGAGGCGGAGTTTGCCGTCTTTCAGACTGAATTTTGCCTTGGCCATGAAACTGCCCAGGAAGATGATTTTCCTGGCGCTCGATGAAATGTTCATGAAGCCGCCGGGTCCCACGTAGTCGTAGACCCTTTTCCCCCGTTTGGACACGTTGACGTTGCCGTCGGAGTCCACCTGAAGAATGCCAAGGACGGTCATGGCCAGGTTTTCCTTGTAGTGCTCGAACATCCAGGCCGAGCTGTTCAGCCTGATGGGGTTTATGGACCCGCCGAAGTAGAGGCCCGGGGTGGGAATGCCGCCCAGGGCGCCGGTTTCGGAACTGAAGGTCAGGTCTTCATGCAATCCGCCTTCATGGATCAGACGCCCCACCTCTTCGGGCAGGCCGATGCCCAGGTTGATCAGGTCTCCCTTTTTCGCCTCTTCGGTGAACAGGGAGGCGGCCATGCGGGCCATGGTGTTCTCCACCGGGCCCCGTCGGGGCGTGATGCGGGCCAGGGTGTTGATCAGCTTGAGTTTTTTCACCGCCTCCTGAGGGTCCTCATTGGCGCCCTCGGTGAACAGGGGCCAGTATTCTTTCTGGCGGATGGCGCCGGTCTGTTCGTTCCAGGGATTGACCACGATGCCGGTGACGACCTCCTTGGGAATGCTGATGGCGCTTTCGTCCTTGTCGATGACGGCGGCCACCGTGACGAAGACCTTGCCCCCGTTGGCGTGGGCCGCCATGGCCGCCTCGTAGTTTTCGGTGATGGTGGCCGCGTGTTTGAAGTAGATGTTGCCTTCATAATCGGCGTAGGGCGCCATCATGAAGGCCACTTCGACCTTGGGCATGGTGAACCGCATGTTCCCGTTGTTTCGGGCGATGTAGCTTTTGGCCGCTCCGGCCGTGACGGCGGTGGTGCCGCCCAGGCTGGGGTCGTAAAAGGTGCCGATGCCGATCTTGCTTTCCACGGTGTCCCGCCCTTCGGCCTGGGCCGTCAGAAGGGCCGTGATCTCGCCCTGGGGCAGGGTGTGGATTTCCACCAGCTTCCGGTCACCCATCTGAAGAATGGCCTTGGCGGTTTCCACATGACCGCAGATGTACTCGCGGATCAGACCGGGAATGGCGATGTCCTCGATGGTGCCCGGCGCCTTGCCCCGGCCGCCCTGGGCGCTGACGGTGATCCAGGTAAGATTGGCGGGCCCTCCGGTCTTTTTGAACACATCGCGTACGGCCCAGTAAAAGATGGCGCATCGGCCGTGGGACGCCATACCGGTGGACATGACGGTGGCATTGTTGTCGATCCGCATGACGGCCTCTCGGGCGCTCATGAATTTTTCCGATTCCAGCCAGGCGGGGCGGTAATCGATGTCGTACACTTTCTGGGTGAGTTTGTATTTGACAAGCTTGCCGATCAGTTTGGTCGTTTCAGTCAGATTCATGGTGATACCCTTTTTCGATAATGTGGTTTTGAGCTTTTATAGACAATCGGATAAAAAACATCAATTGTTTTGATAAACATCGTAACTTCATGCATACGACGGTCCTCCGAAACGGGTGACAATGGGCCTGCCCCATTGGCTTTAGGGCGTTCGGCGTTCGGGGTGATCTAAAAACTGATATGTCAGTTTTTACCGGGTGTCAATAAAAAAGGCGGTGCGGCCGGACCGGCGGGAACGAACGATACCGGACGTTTGATGAAGCCGTTAACGATCAGGCGAGAATGACGGTCACGTCTTCGAGCAGTTGATCGAAATCGTATAACGGGGTTTCGGAGCTGGGGGCAGGCAGGGTGATCTGCACCAGTCCCTGGATCAGTGCCCAGAGAACGGGCACGCAGCGTGCCGGAGGC
Source organism: Desulfatiferula olefinivorans (assembly GCF_054657895.1). Taxonomy (NCBI): domain Bacteria; kingdom Pseudomonadati; phylum Thermodesulfobacteriota; class Desulfobacteria; order Desulfobacterales; family Desulfobacteraceae; genus Desulfatiferula; species Desulfatiferula olefinivorans. Next base: position 24,727 of record NZ_BAAHXV010000010.1, read on the forward strand.
AGTCCTTTGAGGGTTGACTGCATGGGCGGTGCGGCCAGGGTGCTTTCGACCAGGGCCAGCAGCTGGGCCAGGACATGCCGGAGGTCATCGACCATGGCCGTGTCCAGGTGGCTGAATCCGCCGTCTTCGCGTACCGAAAAGCTGAGGATGTTGATATACTTTCCGAACCGGATGAAATAGCGTTTGTAGTGATAGGCCATCTTCCGGATCGCTTCCATGGGGTTTTTGTCGTCGATGCAGGCTTCCATGTCTTTCCGCAACATCCGGAGGTTCAAGATGAGCATGGACAGCAGCAGTTCCTCCTTGCTTTTGAAATACATGTACATGGCTCCCGACGAGAGGCCGGCCTTTTTCGCCACGTGGCGGATGGTGACGGCCTCGAGCCCTTGGTCCCGGAGGATGCTTTCAGCGACATCGATGATGGCCAGTTTGCGGTTTTCCTTTTCCTGTTGCCTCAGCTGATCAAAAATGGTGGCGGTCATGGGGTCCTCGATTTCAGCAAAACCAATGGGATGTTGAACGGCCCGGCGCTTGTTTGTGCTATGCCGTCGGGAAACGGGGAACGGTGTGCGTGCGGACCGTTGAAAATGACGGAACAGTAATACGCAATGTTTGACAGTGTATAAGCGATTGATCAACCGCTTGTAAAGATTTAAATCGCCGATATAGGCGAAGACGCGCCGCTAAGCCGGTTAAATGAACTGTGAAAGAGGGGGGTTGACGCTGATTGGTCGGAATGCTTTTTACGAAGTCGTCATTTTCGGAGAAAAGAAGGGGGAAAGATCGCCGGACAGCGGGTCAGGGTATCAATTGGGTGGCCTGCAGGGGATCGTCAGGCCGCAGGATGAATCGGCCCCCCGGTCGAAAAACCGGGGGGCCGACGGGTACGGTCATCAGGCGACATCGCTGAATTCGGCGTCGATCACCTCGTCATCCTGGGCACCGGCGCCCGGCCGGGCGTCCTGATGCGCTTCGGACGACGGCTGGGAGAGCGACTGAAGCGCCGTGTTCAGGGCCTCGGTCTGTCGTCGGATCTCCGCCGCGTTCTGACTGTTGACGGCGGTTTTCAGTTGACCGATCAGATCGCGGACGGCCTCGGCGTTGGCGCCGTCTATCGTCTGAATCTGTTTTTCGGCGGCATAGATCAGGCTGTCCGCCGCGTTTTTCGCCTCGGCCAGATCCTTTTTCTGCCGGTCTTCCTCGGCATGGACCTGGGCGTCTTTGACCAGGCGGTCGATGTCCTCTTTGGACAGGCCCGACGAGCCGGTGATACGGATGGATTGTTCCTTGCCCGTGGCCTTGTCTTTGGCCGAGACATTGACAATGCCGTTGGCGTCGATGTCGAAGGTCACCTCGATCTGGGGCAGACCCCGGGGGGCCGCCGCAATGCCGGTCAGCTCGAAGCGGCCGAGGGACTTGTTGCCTGCGGCCATCTCCCGTTCACCCTGGAGCACATGGACGGTCACGCCGGTCTGGTTGTCTTCGGCCGTCGAAAAGACCTCGCTTTTCCGGGCGGGGATGGTGGTGTTCTTCTCAATCAGACGGGTCATCACGCCGCCTAAGGTTTCGATACCCAGAGACAGAGGGGTCACATCCAGCAGCAGCACGTCCTCCACCTCACCGGAAAGAACCCCGGCCTGGATGGCCGCACCCATGGCCACCACCTCGTCGGGGTTGACGCTCTTGTTCGGTTCCTTGCCGAAAATTTTCCGGACCCTCTCCTGCACTGCGGGCATGCGGGTCATGCCGCCGACGAGAATGACCTCGGAGATGGTCCCGGCGGTCATGTTCGCGTCCTTGAGCGCGGTGGTGCAGGGGCCGTCGAGTTTGGCCAGCAGGTCTTCGACCAGGCTTTCCAGCCGTGCCCGTGTGAGTTTGACGTTCAGGTGTTTGGGTCCGCTTGCGTCCGCCGTGATGAACGGCAGGTTCACCTCGGTTTCCACGGAGCCGGACAGCTCGATTTTCGCTTTTTCGGCGGCCTCCTTGAGCCGCTGCAGCGCCATGGGGTCGGTCCTCAGGTCGATGCCCTGGTCTTTTTTGAACTCGCTTGCCAGATAATCGATGATGCGCAGGTCGAAGTCTTCGCCGCCCAGATGGGTGTCGCCGTTGGTGGCCTTGACTTCGAACACCCCGTCGCCGATTTCGAGAATGGAAATATCGAAGGTGCCGCCGCCCAGGTCGAACACGGCGATTTTTTCCTCGTGTTTCTTGTCCAGGCCATAGGCCAAAGCCGCCGCCGTGGGCTCGTTGATGATGCGCAAAACGTTCAGCCCCGCGATTTTCCCGGCGTCCTTGGTGGCCTGACGCTGGCTGTCGTTGAAGTAGGCAGGGACCGTGATCACCGCATCGGTGACCGGGCCGCCCAGGTAATCTTCCGCCGCCTTCTTGACCGAGGCCAGGATGTACGAGGAAATCTCGGCCGGGCTGTAGTCCTTGTCCTGAATGCGGATCTGGGCGTCGCCGTTGGCCGCTTTTGTGATTTTATAAGGAAGGATGGTGATGTCCTTCCGGACTTCCGCCGAATCGAAGCGCCGGCCGATCAGCCGTTTGACCCCGAAGACCGTGTTTTCGGGATTGGTGACGGCCTGCCGCTTGGCGATCTGGCCGACCAGGCGTTCTTTGGTTTTGGTCAGGGCGACCACGGACGGGGTGGTCCGCCCGCCTTCCGCGTTGGTGATGACGACGGCATCCGCGCCTTCCATGACGGCCACACAGGAGTTGGTGGTGCCCAGGTCAATTCCTATCGTTTTTCCCATGATGTGTTCTCCTTTATATAAGGTGATGCCGGTCCCCGTGGGGCCGGTGTTTTTTCATGGTTAAAACATAGGACGCATTTGGCGCTTGTCAAATAAGTAATGTAAAAAAATATGTCGAATTTAAATTTATTAATAGACTGAATTGTAAGGTTTAATCTCGTTTAACCCGCTGCGGGTTGAAGCGAAATATGGGGTTTTATTCTATATCATTACTTTTAATCCGATATCGGCATCAGGTAATGAAAGCCGGGCCGGACACCTGTCCGACCCGGGTCGGTGCGCTTCATCGGGCCGGCGGGTTCGATGCGTCAAACAGAGGGGCCAGCCGGCCATAGCCCTCCCGGACCAGGTCCTCTTTGGGAATAAAGCGAAGGGCGGCGGAGTTGATGCAGTAGCGCAGCCCCGTGGGCCGGGGGCCGTCATCGAACACATGGCCCAGGTGGGCGTCCGAGCTGCGGCTCCGGACCTCGGTCCGCACCATGAACAGCGAGGCGTCTTTTTTTTCAACCAGAGTTTCCGCCGCAATGGGGCGGGTGAAACTGGGCCAGCCCGTGCCGGAATCGAACTTATCCGTCGAGGAGAACAGAGGCTCCCCGGACAGAATGTCCACGTAAATACCTTCTTTTTTGTTGTTCCAGTAAGCGTTCTCAAAGGGCGGCTCGGTGCCGTTTTCCCGGGTCACATGGTACTGAAGGGGCGAGAGGCCCGGGTCAGGATCGGGCCGGTCCGCATTTCCTGTCGGCCCGCAGGAGGAGCCGGGGCCCCAGGTTTTCATGATAAAGGCCTCCCGGCCCGATCCTGTCCGGTAGCGTTTGTAATGCTCCGGATTCTTGCGAGCGTAGTCCTGGTGATACTCTTCGGCGGGATAAAATCCGGTAAACGGGAGAAGGGTCGTGACCAGGGGCCGGTCGAAACGGCCCGAGGCGGAAAGGGCCGCCATGTAGGCTTCGGCCTGTTTTTTCTGGGCGTCATTGTGATAGAACACGGCGGTTGAGTAGTGAAATCCCCGGTCGGCAAACTGGCCTGAAGCATCGGTGGGATCGATGCTTCTGAAAAAAACGCCCAGGAGGCTCAGGTAGGGGGTTTGCTTCGGATCGAAGGTCACCTGGACCGCTTCCCGGTGACCGGTGCGTCCATGGGCCACATCCTCGTAGCGGGGATGTTTCTCGGCGCCTCCGGCATATCCGGATTCAACCCGGATCAGACCGGGGAGTTTTTTGAAATCCGTTTCCACGCACCAGAAACAGCCTCCGGCAAAGGTGGCCTGTTCCATATGATTATCAAGAGTCATGACGGTCTCCTTTCGTGTGTCGCCGTCGGCCGACGCCGACGACGCTGAAAAAATCACGGCAAAAAACACCGCCAAGGCGGCAAAAAAGCAGGGCTTCATAGGGAAACCTCCCAGTTGATTCGACAAAGAAGAGAGACGTCGCAAAACAAGGGGCGGGTCGTATGGGATAACATAAGCACATCCCGGCCAGAGGCAAGGTGCAGCGTCATTGAAGAGATCATGCCCAGGCCATTGGCGTGACGCCGCCTGATGCCGAGCGCCATGCCTTGGGCATGGCCTTGCAATCTCTGTGTCTTGGTGTCTTCGTGAGAAATCAAAAAGACCGACTCCCCTTCGGGGAAGCCGGCTCAATGACTCTCACAGAGTCACAAAGAAACGGAGCAAAGCCCGACTTGACGGGGCATGTCGCACGGTGACGCTTATCGAAATCGGGAGCATGAACATGGCCCATGCGATTGCCCCGGGATGCGGTCTGTCAGCCGTTGACGTGAAAGCCCAGGCCAACGCGGGTGATGGACCGGTTGTAGTCGATGAGGCTTTCCCCGTATCCGCTGAAAACGGAGAAAATCACCCCGGCCCGGAGCCGGGGGACGGTGATCCGGTAGGTGAAGGAAACGGCGCCCCGGTGGTGGCGGGGATTGCCCCGGACCATGGCGTGGATCATGTGCCGGTCCCAAAAGGCCTGATAGAAGTGAATGGCGCTGTAACCCATGTAGTCGGTCAGATCGGGGTTGTCGTCGCCCTCGGGATCACCCGGATGGTCCTTGCTGCGCTCGGGCAGACGCCACCAGAGCTTGGAGTAGAGGAGGGTCCGGGTTTCGTTGTTCAGGTAGTAGGGGGACAGATACAAACAGTTCCAGCTTCGGGATTTCCCCACGGGCTGACCGTTGGACTCGTGCTCGCCGCCCACATCGACCCCCAGGTTCTCATGGAAGGCGGTGCCGGGCTGAAACCGGTAAAAAAACTCCGGATTGAAATTGGTTTCCCGGAAGGGCGAAGAGTTGCGGTGGTCGTAAGCCTGCCAGAAGGATTTTTGCGTGTAGGCGAAATAGAGCTCTTTGTATAGCTTTTGCTTGGCGCTGATCTGGAACACCACCTCGGTCTGGGCGCCGTTGTACTCCTCGCAGTAGGTGGCCGGAAGGATATACATGTCCTTGTGCAGGGACAATCCCGGTACGGCCCGGACCCGGGAATGAAAGGCCGGGGTCACGGCCGTTTCCGTATCAGCCCAACCATCCGTCAGGCCCGTCACACCAAAACCGATCAGCAACGCAAAAACAAAAGCGGTCACAGACGTTGTTCTCATGGCTCGATTCCTTATGGGGGTTGGCAGGGCCGGGACGCCATCCGCCCTCACGGATGTTCCCTGAAAAGCTATCTAAATCCCTAACGAAATCCCGCCGGTCTGTCAATCACTAATCGCGTGACACGGTTCGGTTCGCCGTAACGTGGGGCTCGCGGCGATGATGGCGGGGGGCTTGTCGGGCGTGGTGTTGGCGTTTTGCCGTCGGCGGCAGTTATCCGAAAATTCCGGATAACCGAATCTTCCTGCAACTCACTGTCTGAGAACACCTTTTTGAGGTGGCAGTTGATGGTGTGGGCCTCAACATCGTAAAGCACCCCTTACGAAATCGTTGTATCGGAAAAGTAATTTATTATATCCATTCGTTGATGAGGGACACCGATAATATCCACTCCGTTATCGCGGATAATATAAAAAATGACATGTGAGCCGTGAAGACAGCTGTAATAGCCTTCTTTAACGTCTGATCTGGGCCGTCCAATGTAAGGATTTTCAGCGATCAATTCAAAACCTTTTTCAATGGTCTTGAGATACGCGTTTCGCTGCTGTTGGCCCCACATTTCCAAGGAATAACGCCCAATGTTCACCAAATCCCGGTAAGCACGAGGTGTAATCCGATAGGTAGCCATCAATCCATATCCAATTCATTAATCAGCTTATCCATGGAAAAATCTTTGATGAATATTCCATCCCTGGCCTGGGCCTCCCCTTCTGCCAGATGCAATCTCAGAGCGGTACGTTTATCGTTTAACTCTTCCATGTGTCGCAATGCATCACGGACAACCTCACTTGCTGAACCATAACGCCCACTTGCTATTTGGTTCCTGATAAAAAGCTCCCAATGCTCACCTAAACTCAAACTTGTTGTTGCCATAATCAGACCCCATTTATATTCATATTTATTATTAATGAATATAATTCATTTTCTTTTGAAGCACAAGGTGCATCCAAACCGTTCTTGCACGTCCCTCCAATCGAAACGCCCTGGCTCTTTAACCTTAGTTAATGATTGGGTGTATCGACGAATGGCTTGAATTAAGTATGGTGCCCCCAGATCCAACAGATCTAAGATCTGTTAAAAATGTCACGATCCGTGTCGCAAATAATGTCGTGAACCTGTCGCAAGATTTTGTCACAGCAGTTGTCATAGCTTTGTCACAGCTCCTTGTCACAGCTTGTCATAGCTCCGCTAAGGCATAGTGGCGGGTTGGGTCTGTTGGTCCTGCGCCGATCTCCAAAATAAGCTGCTTATCCAGCATTCCTTTGAGGTCGCGCTGTAGGCTTCGGCGATTTACATCGGGGCAGATGTCTTCAAAATCCTGAATGGTCAGCTTGCCGTTTTGAAGCAAATACCCAAGGGCTTTCCCTTGCCGTTCATTCAGACTGTGTTTTTGAACCAATACATCGCGACGGATAACTTGCTCACCCCGTTCTTTGACTTCGATCATCTGGGTTTCAAGGCCGGTGATGAAGTAGTCGAGCCAGCCGGTCATATCCATGTCGTTTTCCCGGACACTCTGGATCTTTTTGTAAAAGGTGGGCCGGTCGCGGTCGTAATATTCGCTGATGGTGAACAGGCGCTTGAAGTCATATCCGGCTTTGTACAGACAAAGCGTCGAGAGCAGGCGCGAGGTTCGGCCGTTTCCGTCAAGGAAGGGGTGAATATGCACCAGCTGGAATTGGGCAATACCGCTGATCAGCACCGGATGAATATCAAGGTCAGCGTTCAGCCATTTGACCATTTCCGACATCATGATAGGGATCTCAATCGCTGAGGGCGGCGTATAAATCACTTCACCGGTTGAAGAGTTGGCCACATAATTCTGAATACGGCGATAGTTACCGGGATCGGCTTTGCCGCCTCGCACGCCTTCCACCAGTTTGCGGTGGATCTCCCGAATCAGTCCTTCGGTAATCGGGTCGCCGCTGTCCAGACAATCCGAAACGAATTCAAAGGCGGAACGGTAATTGAGCAATTCCCGGGTGTCATCCGGGTCGGCTTCAGGAACTGCTTCCCCGCGCCACAGACGTTCGGCCTGATCCAGGGTGAGCTGTGTGCCTTCGATGTGGGTTGTGTGATGCGCCTCTTTGATCAACGCTTCCGCCCCCATATCCCGCACCCAATCATCGGACAATCGAGCCGCTTCCAGAAAACCGCGCGCCCGTTCAATCTGCGTAATGGCGGCGGTCATCCGGTTGGTGATGGTGAATTTGGGATTAAATGCCGCCATCTAATACACCTCCTCCATCGAAAAAACTAGAAAGCTTCTTTTTAAACCGCTGAACATTCTCCTTTGGGGTGGCAATTAATTGTTCAATCATGTCATCCGCCTCATTGGAATGAACGGCAAGGTTCAACAAGGCATCTGCAAGAGCTTCCGGTCCCAGATCAATCAGTTTTTGTTTGCGGTCATTGTCCTGCTTCATCGCTTACCTCCGGAATCGATTGCATACGTTGCCGGAATGGTGTCGTAAATCACCTTGGAAAGCACCGCAAACGCTGCATCCTCAAAGGCCTTGTCATCCATGTAACGCGAGACGATCTTGTCGTTCTCGTTCATGCGCTGAATCATCAGGTCTTCCAGCATCTGACGCAAGCCTAACTGAAATTTGTCGAAGGGGTTGGCCTGACGCAGGCGGACCACTTCCGGGGTATTGGCTGCCCTTTCCTTGATCTGCTCGAAGAACAGGCGGTCTTCCTCGGTAAAGTTGGTGCCGAAGCGGTCGTTCAGCACCTCGATGATTTCGGAAAGCGGCGCCTTCTCCTCCTTGGCTTTGCCGGTGCCGACATCGGTGGGGCTCTTCACGCCGTACTCGCCCTCGCCCTCACGCAGCTCGATGGCCCCGGAAAAGACCCGTTGCAGGCGGTAGTACTGTAGGCCCACGTCATCACCCAATTTCACGACACTGGTGTCGCGCTCAAGCGGCAGGTGCGGAAGCAGAAAACGGCCGAAGCTGTAGAGCATCTCCAGATCGGGATCGCCGTAGGGGATGATCTGACTCAGGAAGCTGTATACCTTGACGTAACCGCTCAGCTTGTCACGGAATTCGCCACGCTGCTGCTCATCCTCCATCGCCTTGAAGCGATCCACCGCCGGTTGAAGATGGCGATGCAGGTGGGCGTGGTCAGCGGGGTTTTGCTTGCCTGGCACACGGTAGAAGATGCGGGCGAAGGCCTCCACCTCGCTCCAGTGGTAGATCTGAAAAGCGTTCAGCTCGTGCTTGAGCTGTTCGAGCTGATTGGGGTCCGAGCTCTCCTGAAGGCTGGTGGCGTCGTAGTAGGGTTTGAAGGCCCGGTAGATATCCTCGGCCTCATTGACAAAGTCGAGCACAAAAGGCGTCTCCTTGCCCGGCACCATGCGGTTGAGGCGCGACAGAGTCTGCACCGCCTGCACCCCGTCCAGCCGCTTGTCCACGTACATGGCCATTAAGAGCGGCTGGTCGAAGCCGGTCTGGTACTTGTTGGCCACCAGCAAGACCTGGTAATCGGGTGAGGCGAAACGCTCCGGCAACTGCTTTTCGCTGATCGGCCTGCCGCTCACCACATCGGTATTCATCCCCGGTTCGGTGTATTCCAGGCCGGTTTTCGGGTCGCGCACCGTGCCGCTGAAGGCCACCAGAGGCCGGACGTCGTTGTAGCCATGCTCGTCGATGTAGCGCTGAAAGGCCTCCATGTACGTCACCGCCTGAAGACGCGAACCGGTTACCACCATGGCCTTGGCCCTTCCGCCCAGATGGGTGCGCACACGCCCGCGGAAATGCTCGACGATCACCTCGATCTTCTGGGCGATGTTGGTCGGGTGCATCACCAGGAACTTGGCCAGCGCCCGTGCGGCCTTCTTCTTTGGTAAACACGGGTCGTCTTCCACCGCCTTGACCAGCTTGAAGTAGGTCTTGTAGGTGGTGTAGTTCTGAAGCACGTCGAGGATGAAACGCTCTTCGATGGCCTGACGCATGCTGTAGAGGTGGAAGGGCACAGGCTTTCCGCTGGCGCCGGTGCGACCAAACAGCTTCAGGGTCTTGCCCTTGGGGGTGGCGGTGTAGGCGAAAAAGCTTAAGTTCGGCTGCCGACCCCGCGAGGCCATCACCTCATTCAGGCGGTCTTCCCAGTCCGCATCCTCATCGTCACCGTTGCCGACCGTGTTTGCCCCCAGAATCGCCTTCAGCTCCCGCGCCGTCTCGCCGGTCTGGGAAGAGTGCGCCTCGTCCACAATCACCGCATAACGGCGCTTGCCGATTTCCGTCTCCCAGGCTTTGGCCTGCGCTTTGGCCGCTTCATCCGGGGTATCCGTGCTCTCGGCCCCGGCGGCATGGAGCAGGCCGCGCAGCACAAAGGGGAACTTCTGAAGGGTGGTGACGACAATCCGGGTGCCGTCGATCAGCGCTTCGGCCAGTTGCTTCGAATCCTGGTCGATGGCCTTGACCACCCCCTGGGCGTGTTCGATCTGGTAGATGGCGTCCTGCAACTGACGGTCGAGCACCTGCCGGTCGGTGATGACGATCACGCAGTCAAACACCTTGTGATCGTCAGCGTCGTGCAGGCTGGCCAGCCGGTGCGACAGCCAGGAGATGGAGTTGGTTTTGCCGCTGCCTGCCGAATGCTGGATCAAATAGTTCTGCCCCGGTCCCTCGGCACGGGCGGCGGCGATCAGTTTGCGGGTGGCGTCGAGCTGATGGTAGCGCGGGAAGATCATCGCCTCCCGGCTCACGATTCGGCTGCCCCCCTTGCCGTCCTCCACCTTTTCCTGTTTTTTTTCGATGAACACAAAGTGGCCGAGGATGTCGAGGAAACTCTTGGGCTCCAGCACCTCCTCCCAGAAATAGCCCGTGCGGTAGCCGGAGGGGTGCTGCGGATTACCCGCGCCGCACTTCACCTCGCCGGGATGGCTGCCGCGATTGAAGGGCAGGAAGAAGGTCTTGCCTCCGGCCAGGCGGGTGGTCATGTGCACCTCGTCCGGGTCGGCGGCAAAATGCACCAGCGCCCGCTGCTTGAACTCGAATAGCGGCGCGCGCGGGTTGCGGTCTTCCTTGTACTGCCGCACCGCGTTCTGCCAGCTCTGGCCGGTCCAGGGATTTTTCAGTTCGCAGGTTGCCACGGGCAGACCGTTGACGGCAAAGACCAGATCGACGGTGGCATGGTCGCCCGGATGGCAGGGCACCTGCCGGGTGACGGTGAGTCGGTTGGCCCGGTAGTGTGTCAGGACCTCTTCGTTGAGGCCGTGGGCGGGTTTGAACCAGGCCAGCCGGAAGGTCTTGCCGTAAAACTTGAAGCCGTGGCGCAGCACATGCAGCGAGCCCTTGATGGCCAGCTCTTTGACCAGCGTCGCCAGCAGCATCGTCTCCAGTTGCGCCCCGTGCTGGGTGCGCATCGCCTCCCACAACTGCGGCTGGGTGGCGGCGATGAAGTCGGTAATCGCCTGCGGGAACAACGCCCGCTCCCGGTCCCAGCCGCTCACGTTACCCTGCTGCCAGCCCTTGGCCAGCAGCATCTGTTCCACGTATGATTCGAAGGCTTTTTCGGTTGTTTGCTTCATGGTGTTTCCCCTCAGGTCATTCCGTTGATCTCGAACACCCGATACTTGAGCCACTTGGCGATACCGTCGAGATCGGGGAACAGCTGTTTGTCAAAAACGCCGTACTGGTCCAGCCGGCGGCGGATGTCGTCATGGGCGGCCTGACTGATCACCAGCTCCAGTACGTCTTTTTCTTCCAGCGGCTGCATCGGCTGATGGCAGGCCAGCAGCACGCCGTCCTGGGCGCGGATGCGCGGCGAGACGTGTGGCGGGTCGTAGATGACGTTGCCGGTGATGTCGAAGGGAGACAGCTCACCTTCTTTGGCGGGTTCCGCCTGTTCGCGGGGCCGGGTAACAATGGTTGTGTCCAGATCGTCATCAGCGATTACAGGTGTTTCATCGCTTTCATCCAAACCGAAGTCGCTGTATCCATCGTCGTCGTTTGAAAGGGGCGAAGCGGATTCCGGTTTCTCCACAGTAACCACGCCGTTCTTCTGCTGGCGGCGCAATTCGTTGAAACGCGGTGGTTCGCTGATCAGCACATAGACGGCGCTGTCATGCGGGTTGCCGTCCTTGTCCTTTTTGGAGTCACGGCAGGAAAAGTAGAGCGCCACCAAGGGGTTGGTGGTCCAGTCCATAAAACGGGTCGGCAGGCCGTGATGCTGGGCGATGGCCAGAGCCTCCCAGTCGTTGCGCGGCAGGTGGTTCACATAGGTGAGCAGATGGTTACTGAAGGTCTCCAGCACCTCGTTTTCCAACCGATCGCGTTCGGCAGGCGGCAGGCTTTTCAAATGGGCATAGCGGCCGATGGAAGGCTTGAGGTCGTAGCCCTCGAAGGCTCGCTTACTCTGACCTCGAAAATATCGGCGCTTTCGCTGGCCTTTGTGATCGGTGACGCAAATATCGTCACGAACAATACGGAGATAATCTTCAAAGCTGTTGATGGTGAACTCGTTCATGCCGCCACCTCCCGAACGTCAATTTTCCCCGTCACAGCAGCGGTGATCAGGGCGGTGCGGTACTCCTGCAACCGGGCGATGGCAGCCTCGACCTTTTCCGCCAGCCGGTCGATTTTGGCGGTTTCGCGGTCGAGGTAGGCGGCTATAGCAAACTGTTCTTTGTCAGAAGGGATTAGGAAAGAAAGTGTTTTTTGGTCGAGTAAACCTATATATGCTCTTGTTGACCCAAGCCCTGCTAACAACTTCAGTTGATCTTGCCAAAATTTGCTCTGCATTAACCAAAACAGAAATCGATTTTGGATTTCCCTTAAGCAGCGGTAATAGGTTACCTGAGGTGTCAGCATTACATATGGAAACTGACTCTTTTGGACCATGCCGACACGGCCGATTGTTCCTTTGTGAGTAAGAAGCACATCCCCCTCATTGGAAAATCCGATTCGTAGAGAATCTGCTTGTTCCTTTTCGATATAGTTGCATTTGTTAAAATCAATTTTCCCATTATCAATATGATTGGCCATAACGAAAGGAATCCCTTCACCTACGTAATCTTCTGCCTTCGGATGTAACTCCCCATGGTTCCCATCCTGCAATTCAAGATTTCGCGACACCCGTTCAATCCATACCTTTTTCACATCCCACCCCTCCGGCATTTCCCCCAGCCATTCAATTCCGGAGTCCTTGAAACGGGTGTGGGGTTCGAGGCCGAATTCGCGGGCGGCGTCTGCGGGCAGGCCTCGGGTGACGGTGCGGGAGATGAGCGCGGTGCGCTTCTCCTTGAGCAACTCGACCAGCCGTCGCTTCTTCGCCACCAGCGTATCGATCCGCCCCGTCTCCCGGTCGAGAAAATCGGCGATGTCGGTTTGTTCGGGGAGTGGGGGTAATGGTGTCAGAAAATCCTTGCAAAATTCCGGTGGCACACGCTTTTGCCCGCCCGCTCCATACATTTCCGACTCACCGAGCTTCCGGTAGCCGTCTGTGATGGTCAGGTAGAACAGAAAACGGTAATCAAGCGCCTGAGAAGCTCGCAGCACGTGCAATTCGGTTGTTCCATAGGCTGCCGAATTGACCAGGCCAGCAGCTATCGAACCTTTGCCGTTCTCGAAGCAAGGCGTGATCTTGGCGATGACGACATCCCCATTCTGAAACTCGGTGTATCCCCCACTGACCTCAGCCTTTACTCGTGTCTGTTCAAGACGAATACCGCCGTATTCGTTCACGGCATCCATTGGGACAAAGGAAACTTCTTGGTCTTCTTCCAGATTTCGGAGTAATGGTGCGGGCGGATTTACGCGCATAGTGAATCGACCGCGCTTCACCTCCCAATGCCCCGGCACCCGTCCCAGCCACTGGACACCACTCTCCTTGTATTCGGGATAAGGCTTTCGCAAGGGAGAATGGACAATGGATAATTGAGAATTGTCGTTGTTTTTTTTCCATTTTCCATTTTCCATTGTCAATGGCCCCTCCTCTCGAATCCGGAACCAAAAACGGCTTCCATCAAATAACCATCAATTAAGCAATAACCTGACATGTCTTTTGTTTTCAGTATCATACGTGTTTTGGTCGCCATCATTTCACGATTTCCATCAATTACCCGTCAATTAAAACGGCTAAGCCCAGAAGGGCACGTATTTCATCATCTTGCGAGCCGCGTCTTCGTTGACCGGCCGGATCATGTGGGCGTCCATAGCCTCCCGAATATAGCGCGAGACAGCGGCCTTGTTCTTCTCTTCCACCCCAAAACGCTCCCGAAGTGAGGCGTTGGTCAGGAAATTCCGCTGCACATAGCGCAGGCAGGCGTGCAGGTAGCAGGCGCGGATACGGTCGGCCCTGTCCATCTCCTTCAGATCCCTGTGGGCGAAGAGAACGGCACGGGTATGCTCGGATGTGGTTTCAAAAAGCGGGGCGGGGAGCTGATACAGTTCTGTTTGCATGACCACCTTATCCACGCCGCTGCCGCGCTCCTCGCAAACGCCGATGCGGCGCATGAAAGAAGCCAGGGCCTCGTTGCGTGAACGGGGCGGGCTGTCGAGAAAGCGGTCGGTCTGCACCAGCGGCAGGCCGGGGTTGGTAATCTCCATGCGATGGGAAAAGATCTCCACCATGGGGCCGGTGCCGGTGAGGTGAAAATCCTGGTGGATAATGGCATTGGCTACCAGCTCGCGGATGGCCAGTTCCGGGAACATGGGCACCTGCTTGCGCAGGGCCTGGCCGATCACCTCGTTGCTGGGCAGCAGGTTGGTGACAAAACCGATGAGCCCCTCGAATCCGGCGGCATAGCCCTTGTTGCCCTCCTGCTCGCGCACGGTCTCCACCCGGCTTTCGCCCTTGTAGAGCACCACCCGCACCGCCTTGCGGGCAAGGGTGCGGAAATCGCCTAACCGTTTGGCGAACAGCACGGCTCCGAGATGGGTGATATGCCATTTACCGCCCTTGCCCGGGGCGATCAAGTCGTCAGCCGCCAGGGCGGACAGAATGCCCTCCCGTCCTTCGGGCAACGGCAGGGAGAGCAGGTCGAAATAGGCGGGGTAATCGAGCAGCCGGAGAACCTCCTCGGCGGCGATGTTTTCGGCGGCGATCTCCTTTTCAAACGGCGTACGGTCGAACACCCGCCACAGTTCACGCTCTTTTTCCGGGTAGTCTTTCAGCCTCTTCTTGTAGGAACCTATGCGGATGAACTCCGTCCCTTTGAACTGCACCGGATGACGGAAGGCCGCGCTGATCTCCAGCAGAACGACGGGCTTGCCTTCGGCCTGAACACCGTAAAAGCGGAAGTTGATCTTGGGCGAGAGCAGGCGCAGCAACCAGCTTTCCAGCTCTTCGTTGCCGACTTTTGCGGTTGCCGGATTGAATGTGGTGCCGATGATCTCGTGGGTATCGTTATCCAGGCCCCAGACAAGCCAGGCGCTCACCTTGCCGGTCAGGGCGGCCGAATTGGCCAGAGCGGAGAGGTACTCGCCGACCTCGTCCGGGTCGGCATTGTTGTGCTTGAACTCGGCCCATTCGGTTTCGCGGGGGAGCTTACGAAGCTCGGTCAGGATGCCAAGCAACTCGTTTTCAGAATGGTCGATACTCATCTCAGATCCTTTTTCTGTGGACCAGCAAATCGAACTGTCAAGGATTCCTTGACAGTTGCCATCGCCTGCTTCTTCCAGTTGTCAAGGAATCCTTGACAACTGCCGATGACGGCAAGCCCTGCAACGGAAAGAATGCTGTTGTTCATGCGGTCACCTCCTTAAGCAGGTCGAGAATCTCGCCTTCCAATTCCTTGATCTCGGCCTCGATCTCGGATAGTTCGCGCGGCGGTTCGTAGCGGTAGAAGTGGCGGTTCAAGGGGATCTCGTAACCGATCCTGGTCTTGGCGTGGTCGATCCAGGCGTCGGGCACGTGGGGCAGGACCTCGCGCCTGAAGTATTCCTCGATGCTTTCTTTCAGCGGCACGGTCTCGGTGTCGCGCAGGTCGGTGTCCGGCTCCGGATCGCCCTTCTTGTCTTTGCAGACCTCGGCGGTTTCGTCCCGTTCACACAGGGCGGTGAGCACCGCTTTCAGCTCGGGGGCCGAAAGTTTGACGTTTCTGGCGCGATCCACTTCGCGCAGGGCCAGCAGGAATTTTTTACGGTCCTTGTACAGGGTGTCGCCGTGCTGCTCGGCAAAGGCGGCAAGCAGGTCACGGATGGTCTGCTGACGCGCCTTGCCCGCCTCGATCTCCTGTTGGCGAACGGTTTCGTTCTTCTTGCTGCTGGATGCAAGGTTCTTGAAGGCGGTCTGTTCCGAAAGCCTTGCGATGCGCTCCGTCGTGGCCTGGAAGTTGAGGCGCAGGGGGCGCTCAACGGTGATCTTGTGGTAGCCGAAGTCGTCGTTGTCGAACAGTTTGCTGACCACCAGTTCTTTCTCCTTGCCACCCTGGAGGAAGGAGCGGGTCTCGCCGTCCTGGAAGTTCACGTAGATACGGGTGATCTCGGCGATGTGGTTCGGATCTTTGGCCTTGTCCTGCGGGTCGCCGATACGGCGACGTTTGTTGCCCAGCGACTTTTCCATCGGCACCCAGAAGTTGCGGGCGTCGATGAGCTGCACCTTGCCTTTGCGCGTTTGGGTCTTGCGGTTGGTGATGATCCAGATATAGGTGGCGATACCGGTGTTGTAGAAGAGCTGTTCCGGCAGGGCGACGATGGCTTCCAACCAGTCGTTTTCGATGATCCAGCGGCGGATCTCGCTTTCGCCGCTGCCTGCGTCGCCGGTGAAGAGCGGCGAGCCGTTGAAGACAATGCCGATGCGGCTGCCGTCTTTATCGACGGGACGCATCTTGGAGATCATGTGCTGCAAAAAGAGCAGCGCCCCGTCGTTGATACGCGGGGTTCCCGCGCCGAAGCGACCGGCATAGCCGAGGGTATCGGCCTCCTGGTTGATGTATTTCTGCTGCTGTTTCCATTCCACGCCGAAGGGGGGATTGGCCAGCATGTAGTCGAAGGTCCACGTGTTGCCGTCAGAGTCGCGGTCAAAGCCGTCGCGGGTGAACGTGTCGCCGAGAATGATATTGTCGGAGTCCTCGCCTTTGATCAGCATGTCGGACTTGCATACCGCCCAGGCCTCGTCGTTCCAGTCCTGGCCGTAAAGGTGCGGGCGGGCGTCGCGGTTGAGCTGGCGGATGTACTCCTCGGCCACCGACAGCATGCCGCCGGTGCCGCATGCGGGGTCGTAGATGGTTTTCACCACATGGCTCTTGGCCAGATCCTGCTCGGGGGCCAGCAGAAGGTTGACCATCAGCTTGATCACCTCGCGCGGGGTGAAGTGCTCCCCGGCCTCTTCGTTGGATTGTTCCGCCCCGATCCGGATCAGCTCCTCGAATACGTAGCCCATCTGCATCTGATCCACCCGCTGGGGCGAGAGGTCGATTTTTGCAAAGGCCTTGACCACCTCGAACAGGATGTTTTTTTCCGCCATGTGGGCGATCTGCTCGCTGAACTTGAACTTTTCCATGATGGCGCGAACGTTTGGAGAGAAGCCGTTGATGTAGCTGTTCAGGTTCGGCGCGAGGTTGTTGGGATCGTCCAGAAGCGAATGAATCCTTTCTCCCGGCAAGGTGAGCTGCATGCGCGACAGGTTGTAAAAACGGTGGCCGGTGATCTGCTGTAACCGCGCCTGCTGGACACGCTCGGGCTTGGTCTTCAGCGACTGGAACTCTTCAAGGGCGGCCTGACGGGTCGGCTCGAGCAGGCACTCGAAGCGTCTCAAAACGGTCAGCGGCAGGATGACCTTACGGTACTCGTTGCGCTTATACGGACCGCGTAGCAGGTTGCAGATGGACCAGATAAAGTTGGCCAGTTGACTGTGGGTTTCTCCGTTCATTGCTTCTTGTCCTTATTGTCAGATCCGACATTTCCGGTCGCGTGCGACTTCATCCACTGATCGATTTCCTCCCGGTCGAAACGCCACTGGTTGCCGATTTTCGCGGCGGGAACCTCGCCGCGCTGGGCCATGCCGTAGAGCTTGGTCCGGCTCATCTTGATGTAGCCCGCCAGTTCATCCATGGTCAGCCATTTGTCGTATGTATCCATAAACTCACCGTTTGGAAGAGATTTTTAGTTGATAAAAATTGATAAAGAAAGATAGCCCCGGCAATTCATAAAGACAAGAAGAAAACAGGAAATCTTGCCGGTGGCGGATTTTTTTGCATCACATCCTGTCGTCTCTCGGTACATAAGTTAATAGAAAAACCGTACGGCAATAATTCAACCGCCTCCCCACGGATTCTCCGTTCTTTGGTGAGAAAAATGCAGGGAAAGCCGAATACGAGTTCATCCATGATGGGAGTTTTTAAGCCCGTCAGGATTTTGGCAATAGCCGATTAAAAGCAAACGCTTTCCCGGAATGCGATTTCAGGTAGGTTTCAAAAGCCAAGGCCTGATGCTTATCCTGAAAAGCGCCGTACCGGATCAGGGCCTGTGGCTTGTATTTGCATGTGTGTTTGCACTTGCCTTCATTATGTGCATGAAGACGTGAACGCAGGTCTGAAGAAAAACCGATGTAGGTTTGTTTTGGGTGTGATTGGCTGCGGAGGATGTAGACGTAGTGCATGGGTTGATGGTCAATTGTGTAACGGTTGCAAGGGGTTGGCCCGGCGAATATTTTTTTGTAACACCCCCTGCGTCGCTTTCGTGCCTCAAGCTATGCAGGCACCATGCTTTGCCCGCGAGGACGGGTTATATTGTGTCAGGTTTTTATGTATATTAACCGGTAATAATGCTTGAGAAGCTTTGCCCGTGCGTCGCTTTCGTTCCTCAAGCTATGCAGGCACCATGCTTTGTCCGCGAGGATGGGTTATATTGTGTCAGGTTTTTATGTATATTAACCGGTAATAATGCTTGAGAAGCCTTGCCCGTGCGTCGCTTTCGTGCCTCAAGCTATGCAGGGCACCATGCTTTGCCCTGACGAGCTCCTCATGGCTGCGCCATGCGTAGCCCGTCAGGGCGAAGCATGGTGGAGGTCTCAGAGCCTTACCCCAATTCGTTCTCCAATCCAAAACGCATCCGAAAACCATGTTTATTCAACATCTTACCACACATCAAACCCCTTCAGACTGCCGGACATCGAGAGAAATTTAATTCTCTACATTTTCCCGAAACAGAGAACGGACGTGGGTTCGATTCCCATTGTCATATCAAATGTAGAAAAAAACAACCCGAAACCCTGTTTCAGCCACACAACCCTGAATCAGGATTACATGATGCCTTCAGAAGCTAATTTTTAATGGTATACTCTTCACGATCATCGTTTTTATGGATGACAATAGAGACTTCTGAGCATGTCAATTTGAACACGGTGAGATAAGAATTTAATCTGATTCACCGTCCAACGCCTCTCTTACCTTTGCAGCCAAAACTTTTTTGGAAAAAGGCTTCTGTATGAAATTCACCCCCTTGTCCAGCACTCCGTGATGGGCTATTACATTGGCAGTATAGCCTGACATGAATAGCCGATTGATGTTCGGGTAGATGGCCAAAATATTTTTAGCGAGGTCCCGTCCATTCATTTCGGGCATGATGACATCGGTCATGAGCAGGTGGATCTGGCCTGGATACTCCGAAGCCTTTTGGAGGGCTTCGCCTGGTGTACTTGCTGTCACAATCGTATAGTCCAGTCTTTCCAGCATCCTTTGGGTCATCTTCAGAATTGATGGCTCATCTTCAACCAAAAGGATGGTCTCGTGGCCCTTTAGATCCTGTTTTTTGAGTATTGTCTCCTGCATTTGACGGGATTTGGCCATATGCCGGGGTAGATAAATCTTGAAGGTGGTACCCTGATTCAATTCACTGTGAACATATATAAAACCGTTGCTCTGTTTAACGATGCCAAATATTGTGGCCAATCCGAGGCCAGTCCCCTTGCCCGCATCTTTGGTCGTGAAGAAAGGCTCAAAAATATTAGCCTGCGTTTCCTGGTCCATGCCGCAACCATCGTCGCTCACTGCCAACATAACATACTCTCCGGAGACAAAACCTGCATGCTCCTTGCAGTAGTATTCATCAAAAGCTGCAGACTCTGTTTCAATAGTGATTTTTCCAACGTTGGCAATGGCATCCCTTGCGTTTACGCACAGATTGACAAGCAACTGATCGATCTGTGTCGGGTCCATATTAACCAAACCCAATTCCTTGCCTGGCCGCCAGTTTAGATCGATATCCTCTCCGATCAGCCGACGAAGCATATTAAGCATCCCTTCCACGACCTCATTCAGGTCAAGCACCTTGGGGGCAATAGTCTGTTGGCGGGCAAAAGCCAGCAATTGCCTGGTCAGGTCAGCGGAACGGTCAGCGGCATTTCTGATTTCCTCCAGATCGGTATAGATTGGCTGATCCGGATCTGTTTGTTCCAGAATCATTTCCGTATGACCAAGGATCACACTTAGCATGTTGTTGAAGTCATGTGCTACGCCACCGGCAAGGCGCCCGACAGACTCCATTTTCAGAGCCTGATTAAGCTGGGCCTCCATTCTTACTTTTTCATCTTCTGCCTGTTTGCGATCTGTAATATCCTGAGCAGCTCCTCGAAGGCCAACCGTCGCACCCTTTGCATCAAGCACCACTTCTCCGCGTACCCACATCCATCCATTGCTTTCATTCTGACGCACCGTTTCCAACTCAAGTTCATAGGGAATTCCTGTCTCTATTGTTTTTGGTAAGGCCTTGGACAACCTGTCCCAACTCTCAGGGGTAAAAATTTTATGATGCTCATTGTACGGAGGCGGGGGAAGTGATGGGTCAAAACCATACATTCTGTATAGTTCATCCGACCAGGTGACTTCATTGGTCGAGATGTCCAGTCGCCAACTGCCCACTTGGGCTATTCGTTGTGATTCCATCAGGTCTTGATCACGCTCCCGAAGTTCCTTTTCGACCTGTTTAAGACTGCTGATATCTATGAAACTCACAACAATGTGGCGCAACTCAGCCTCTTTTGTGAAGACGGGGTAGGCACTCACCATAACCCAGGTGATAGAATCCTTTACTGGCGTGTCTATCCCCAAGATATAATTATCCAATTTTTTACGTCTGGCCAGCACAATATTGACAGGATAGGCCTCCACTGGCATGAGCGACCCGTCTTCGAACAGGAAGCGCCATGAATGATCTATTGCCATTTTTCCAAGCATTTGGTCCATGGTAAGCGCAAGCGATTCACAGGCGTCATGGTTGCAAGCCAACACGCTGGTGTCAGGTGCGTGAATTACGACACCGACATGTAAGTTATCTAGAAGAATACGCTGTTCTTCCTCCCTTTCCTGCAGCTTTTCCTCTGCCTTTAGCTGGGCCAAAGCGATGGCAACTTGGGTGGCCAGACGTTCCGCCTGGATTATAAACTCAGGGGTAAAGCACCCTTTGCTCTGATCATTGAACTGTAAAAGGCCGAAACACTCACCCCCTGCCCTCAAGGGAACCAGAAAAACCGACTCGTATCCCTCTCCGTTGCAGCGGTTGCGTGTTCTCGCCTGGCGATCTGCTTCGGTAGTGGTTGCAAGCAGTTCAGTGGTCCCATTGGAAATGAAACTTCCGTAGTCGGTGAAGAAGGGCTTGGATGGATCAAAACGCCCGCAGATGACATTCCCACACATACATTCCAATACGGGGTTGCCGATTTCGTCGCGCAGGAGCTGCCCATCCACCCCTTGCACACACAGATGCATTTCGGCCTTCACAAATGAATCGGAGAAGCCGCTGACTTCATAATAGGGGAAATCTTCCCCGTCACGCAACCGAATACCAACCGCCTCACAACCTGCAAGATCTCGCATATAATTCAATATAGAGTGCATTAGGTCACGAAGAGAGGCACGACCGTTGAGTATCTCCAATAGTTTGATTGTGTTTTCACGTTCACGTTCAACCTGTTTACGCTCGGTGATGTCCCGACAGAAACAGATAAACCTCTGGAAGTTGTCAGCTTGCCATGTTACAGAAAGTTCAGCATCAAAAAAAGTCCCATCTTTTCTGCGTTGTCGTGTCGTGAACAGTTCAGATCCATTTTTAATGATTCGCTTAATCCGAGCGGCGGTTTCGTCCGGTTTTTCATCAACGTCCAGATCAGGTATGCTTAGTTGCAGAAGCTCACTTCTGGGATAACCGGTCATGCGGCAATAGGCCTCGTTGGCGTCAAGCACCTGTCCTTGTGCATCGAGCACCCAGAAGCCATCCTGTGTTGTCTCTAAAATGGTGCTGATATACTGATCCCGTTCCTGAAGGGCAATTTCAATTTTTTTGCGTTCACTGATGTCGAGGCATGTTCCGAACAGTTTGTCTGCTTTTCCATCTCGATATTCAATTTGTCCCTTGGTTTGCACATGGATGATTTGCCCGTCTTTACGTATCAGGCGATACTCCTTGGGCGTTAAAAATTCATCGCCTGAGGCAATGCCGTCTATTAACCATTTCGAAAACCGATTCAGATCATCCGGATGAAGAATATCGGAGTTGATTTTGTTATAATCAATACTCTCGCTTTTATTGTAGTGCAATAGTCTGTACATTCCATCGGACCAGTTGACAGCAGCGGTGGCAATGTCCAAGGTAAAATCGCCCATCCCTGCAATATATTGAGCCTGTCTTAACTTGGAATCACTCTCTTTAAGAATACGATATACATTCTCCTGCTGGGAAATCGTGCGGGCAAGGGACAAATTACTATAACTCAAGGAAGCTATCATCCCAGCGAGTTTGGTGAAAAAAGTCATGGCCGAATCGACGGTTTTCCGACTCAGACGTGGAACACGGTCAAGGGCGGCAAGGTATTCGGTCTCGTCAAATCCATATTTGCGAGCCTGGCGGCGAAACAAATCGTAATCGGGTGTCTCATTGTCATAAAAGAACTGTCCAATAAATATATTGCCTATATGTCGGCCATCGATTTCAATGGGGGTGACCATATCCCACAGGTTGTTTTTGCAGCGATAGGCCTTGAAGGTACCCGCTGGTACACCGCTGGAAAGAAGGGTATCGCTTTCCAGACAATTTTTTCCGGTTTCTGGGTGACACCTGTGAAATTTGGTACAGATATCCTGCCAACCGACAGCGACCAGAATATTTCCGGAAAGATCCAGCACAGCGCTGAGTATATTTGTAAGCTTGTAAAATTCTTCCAGCATCGATTGGATGGCCTCCCGGTCGAGAATGTCACCGAGACTCAACTCGCCGATATCTCCCCGGGGTTCGAGAATGGCCTGAATTTTTTTGCTTGCGGATTCCTCGCTTTCTTTAAGGGCGGCCTTTTCCTTTTCAAGCTCCCGGAAAAGTGTTGTGTAAGGTCGGGTCAAAGAGGAATGAACCAGCGCCATATAGACGAGAACAAAGGAGATAATCTTAAAAAAATGTCCAATAACATTTGATAACCCATAAACGCTGACATAGAAAGTAAACGCCAATTCAGCTGCGATTGTAATTATAATGGCTCCAACCATTAAACGCAAAAGCATTGTTTCAAAGTGATCTCGTTTTTTAAACAGCAATGCAACCGCAACAGCGAGTATCAGGATGATGAGGTATTCGGCACCTTTTTTGAAAGCTGTCAATCCCTGGCCCTCGATGTAACAATCGGGAAAAATGTGCCATAAAAATATGGCCGCTATCATTAACGATGTAATCGCAGCATAAGTTCCAAGTACTAAGAATGGCCGAATCCGCCGGGTGATAAACAGCGGAAACAGAAGCAGACTGATCGCTTCCAGTCCCCGTGCCACTATCCAGAGTTGGGTGGGGTAATTAGCTCCCAAATGGTCTGGGAAAACGCCCATCCCCTTGTAAGACAAAGTATGGATAAAATCAGTCATTCCGATGAAGAGGTAGGCAATTCCTATAAAGAGCAGGGCGTCATTGCGGGCAATCCACCTCGAGTTCCAGACCAGAAAAAAAACGCTCCATGCCACAGCGATGGCGAAAAGTTCAGCCAGTCCGTGGAACAACAAAAAATTGTATCGGCTTACCACAAAAAGCCCCACAAGGATCATCAGACCAAAACCTATCTGTTGGGCTGTTTTAACTTCCTTTTTTGAACCCACATATGATGTGTTCATGGTGCTGCTCTCCTCATTGCCCCATACACTGTCACTGTGCATTTTCGGGGGGGTAAATTCATTGACTTTCTCCTTGACCATCTTGGTTCACAGATTCCGGCAAGCTGCCGAGTGCGCAAGCCAGTGCTGCTGCAAGATCGGTTTTTCGATACGGCTTATTCAAAAATGCCTGGGGTTTCTCGGGATGGCTTTCGGACATGACTGAAGCCTCGTCGTATCCACTGGCCAGGATTACCGGGATGTCAGGCCTTACTTTTCGCACACCTTCCAAAATTTTCCAGCCATTCAGCCCCGGCATGGTTAGATCAGTGAGCACAAGCCGAATTTCTTCCTGTCGATTTTTAAAAATTTTTAGCGCATCCCTCCCGCTTTTGGCTGTAATCACCTCAAATCCGAGGCGTACTAACATATTGCTGGCCATGTTACGCATCATCTTCTGATCATCCACCAGCAAGACGATGCCACCGGTTTCAAATGTGCGTATTGCCTCGGGAACACCTGGATTCAACAGAGGGATAGATTGAATCGATAGGGGCCAATAAACCTGAAAGATGCTTCCCTGGCCAGGTACACTTTTCACGGTAATACAACCACCGCACGATTTGATGTTTCCCAGAGCCACTGCCAGCCCAAGACCACGACCAGTAAACTTATCAGTGAAAAAGGGGTCGAAAATTTTATGGATGATGTCAGGACCCATTCCACGGCCGTCGTCAATCACTTCCAGGCAGGCATAACTATCACAGGATGGTTCCCACTCGACTGGAAAGCGGTTCGTTTGCGCGATTTCATCTGCTTTGGTCGTATGGACTTTAACCTGAATCCTACCATTAACTTCCTGGGCTTCCCATGCGTTCGTGACCAGTACACCGATAACCTGATGGACCAGAGATCGATCAGCTTTAATAACCGGTCCGGAATCTGGCAGGTTTAGGATAATGGTAACACCGGTCGGAATGCCCGCCTTCAATTTGGGCATGTGTTTGCGACAGGTATACGCAAGATCCAGTTGGACAGGATTTCCCTTGTCCTGCCCAAGGAGACTCAGAAGAAACCCGCTGGTTTCGGCCGCCTGGTCGGCCGCCTGTCGCGCTTCTCTAAGATTTTCATTTTCGCTATCGTTCTTTTCGGTAGTCAAATCATCTTTGAGCATTTCAAGGTTACCGATAATCGCCGCAAGCTGATTGTTGAAAATATGGGCGATAGCACCAGCCATCCGTGAAAGGCCTTCGGTCTTTTCCACCTGCTGCAGTTTGTTCTGCAGGGAAACCCGCCTGGTTATGTCGAACAGAAATCCGTCCCACAGACAGCTACCGTCCGTTTGACGTTCAGGTGTGGAATGCCCCTCGATCCATTTTTCATTTCCATGAATCAAAAATCGAGCGAACCCGTGCCAGGGTTTTAGCGTTTGGGCTGATTTTAAAATACTTTTGTCAAACCTTACCTGATCTTCGGGCTGCATTTTGTGCAGAAAAATGTAGGCATCCTGCATCACTGATTCGGCAGAAAGGCCAGTGACATTCGGCATGACCCGGCTCAAGAAAGGAAATGAATAGGTCCCATCCGGCCTCATCCTGAATTGAAAGATCACGGCAGGTGAATTTTCCGCCAACCGTCTATATTTTGCTTCACTTTCCAATAGTTCCCGGGTCCGATCTTCCAGCAGATGTTTTATACGCAGTAAATCTCTTTCCCGCCTTGCTTTGACACATAATTCTAATAGATAAGCGGGTTCAAATGGTCTATGCAGATTAGCGGCTGCACCCTTTCTCATCCAGGCGAGCGCCAATTCGGGGGCAGGGTCCGTGGTTATCATGATGCAGACAACGTCAGGGTGGATAACTTTAAACTGTTCAAGAAGCACATCCCCATTTCCATCCGGAAGGTGATAGTCGATTACGGCCACATCATACGGATCGTTTTTGAATACAGTGATCGCCGAAGCCGCGTCTGAAACAATGTCCGCATAATATCCCTGCTGAACGAAATATTTCTTTAGGGATGCGGTATGCGTTTTGCTGTCCTCAACGATTAGAACTTTCAATTGATTTCTGTGCAATTGTCCGGCCAGCAAAGACCTTACCAAAGCAATAAAGCGTTTACCGTCAACTGGCGACGGAAGGAAGGCGTTGGCACCCAGATCTGCTGTAATGCGGGATGCCTCTTCACCAGCAAAGGTTGCTGAAACTACGAGGATGGGTACTTCATTGAACGTAGCATATTCTGGTGAACGAAGAAGGCGGCAAAGACGCCATCCGTCGATGCCCGGCATGTAAAGGTCAGTAATGATCAGATCAGGCTGAGTCAAATCGTTCATGGCTACGAGCGCGTCTTCGGCACTTTCAAATGCCATTGCATCGATGCCGTTTTTCCGCAATAGTCCGCATAGGGTGTCAAGTTGGGTGATATCGTCATTAATAACCAATGCCGTAGCCTTGTCTTTGCTGTTATCCGTCTTCATGCGTTATCCTCTTCTCCAGCATCCATATTGTCGTCATCACATTCATCCGGATAGTGTTTTTCCATGCAATCCGGGCAGATACCATGGCTAAATTCGGCGTTTGAATGTTTACTGACATAGACCTCCACCTGATCCCAATAGCCTTTGTCATCGCGAATCTTTTTACAAAAGCAACAAATAGGGACGATACCCTGAAGCGTCTTGATGTGGTCAAGCGCCTGGCGAAGCTCTCGAAACTGCACTGCCAGTTGCTCCTGCATTTCAACCATTCGTCTGCCTACTTCGACTCTGGCCCTGAGTTCACCTAAATCGAACGGTTTTGCCAGGTAGTCGTCTGCCCCTGCGTTTAGTCCGGCGATGATGTCTGCCTTTTCGCCTTTTGAAGTCAGCATGAGAATGTAAGGCGGATGTTCATCCCCCAGTGTACGGACATGCCTGAGCACTTCCAAACCATCCATCTCCGGCATCATCCAGTCAAGAATGATAAGTTTTGGGGCATCAGGCTTTTGTAATTCCGCCCATGCCTCGGCACCGTTCATAGTTTCCACCACCTCATGCCCGGCTTTTTTCAGCACAGCTGTGAGCATGCCGCGTGAAGTGAAATCGTCTTCGGCAATAAGAATTCGCATGGGCATAATCTCCTTTATGATATCAATTCCAATTTGCGCAGTTCTTCAATCAATTTTGCTTTTTCAATCGGTTTGATCAGATAGGCATCACACAAACTGCTGAACGCATCACTCAGATTTTTCATATCCTTATGCGTTGTGGTCATCACGATTTTTGAACCATGGGAGGACAGAATGCCTTTCGCCTCTTCCTGTTCGCGTATTTGACGTAACGCTTCCTGGCCGTCCATTTCAGGCATCATGATGTCCAGGCAGATAAGGTCATATGGCTCATCCGTCTGAAGAGCTAAGCGCACGGCGTCTACAGCCTCCTTACCGTTTACAGCTATATGCGAATCCCCATAGCTTTTCAAAAGTTCCTGCAGTAGCAATCGACTGGTAAAATCGTCCTCAACAATAAGTGTTTTCATGTCTTGTTCTCCTTTTTATTCGTTCAGGCCTAAATCAGCCCTGATTTCTTCAGCCAAACAATCGAAACGCTTTTTCAATTCTTCCATGCTGGCGCCAGCTGCATCCAAATTGCCAGCATTGCCCGCTTTTTCGACTGCAAGGGCAATTTCGTGCAGTGCGTCCCCCCCCACATTCGCGGCAGCACCTTTTATGGTATGGGCCTGACGCTCCACACCCTGTATATCTCCATTTTCAATGAACTGATCGAGTTTTTGGATCTGGTTGGGAATATCCCCTATAAAACCGGATATGATCGTCCTGGCCAGATCTTCATCCCCCATCAGTCGCTCCAGCATCGTCTCTTTGTCCCACACGGTTAATTCAACTACCTCTGAATTGCCCGATGCTTTTTTTTCAGGTTTAGCGTTAACTTCTTTGTAGATCTCCTTCTCGGTTGGCAGCCACTTTTCCAGAACCTCCGCTAAAGAATTGGGATTGATTGGCTTGGAGATATAGTCGTTCATTCCTGCTTCCAGGCACTTTTCCCGGTCGCCGGTCATGGCATGAGCGGTCATGGCAATCACCGGGATATTATGGTTTCGAACCCCGGACTGTGGGCTGCGAATTCGGGCAGTGGCTTCATAGCCGTCCATAACGGGCATCTGTACATCCATGAGCACCAGGTCGTAGGGTATGGATTCCAAAGCCTTTAATGACTCGGCACCGTTGGCTACTGCATCGGCCGACAGGCCAAGCTTCATGAGAATACCCACGGCCACCTGCTGGTTGGTAAAATTGTCTTCAACCAACAAAATTCGCACGTTGTATCCCGAAAACAGATTTACCGTCTCTCGGGCAGTGTGACGGGTTGTAATAGCATACGGCTGCAGCACTTCCCCATCATTTGACGCCAGCACTTGTAAAATAACAGCTTTCAGTTCAAGAGACCGCGCCGGTTTAGTCAGATATGCATTAAAACCGATTTCAGCAAAACGCTTTGTGTCACCGCGAACCCCCAGAGAACTCAACAGAACCATTCGGATCGTCGCCAGACGCCCTTCAGCCTTTATGGCGCGGCCGAGGGCTGCCCCGTCCATACCCGGCATCATCATGTCAATAACGGCCACTTGAAACGGATCGTTTTCATCCAGCGCTTTATACAAAGAGTCAAGTGCGCCTGGACCGTCCCCGGTTTCAGATACGCGCATCCCCCAGGAGGTCATGCTGGTGCTCAATATTTCCCGGTTGGTTGTATTGTCATCCACAATCAAGACGCGTACATCTTTCAAATCAAGTGGAGAAACGGTCACCTCACTACGAGCCGCTTTGGATTGCTTTTCCAGACACGCGGTGAACCAGAACTCCGATCCCATGTTTTCTTTGCTTGTCACACCTATTTCGCCATCCATCATTTCGGTCAACTGTTTGGAGATGGCCAACCCCAGGCCCGTACCACCAAATTGACGGGTGGTGGACGCGTCTACCTGGCTGAATTTGTTAAAAAGCATGCCGATTTTGTCGCTGGGAATGCCTATGCCGGTATCACGGATTGAAAAGCGCAATAAAGCAGTCTCTTCTTTTTCTGATTCCAGCGTGACGCGAATAGCCACTTCACCAGTATGGGTAAACTTAATCGCATTGCCGGTCAGGTTGGTCATAATTTGCCGCAATCGACCCGGATCACCCCTGAGCAATGTCGGCGCATCAGGCGACATGCCGCAGAGCAGCTCAATTCCCTTGTCATGTGCCTGGATCGCCAGCGTAGCCGCGAAATCATCCAGCAGGCTTTGCAAATCAAAATCCAGGATCTCCAGGTCAAGTTTTCCGGCCTCGATCTTGGAAAAATCAAGAATATCGTTTAACAAACCAAGCAGAAGTTCTCCGCTGGCGCGGACGGTTTGGGCATAATGGCGCTGAGCACTCGTCAATTCAGTGTCCAACAAAAGTCCGACCATACCGATAACACCATTCATAGGTGTTCGGATTTCATGGCTCATATTGGCCAAAAATTCACTTTTGGCGATATTGGCCAATTCAGCTTCTGTAGCCATTTGATTGGCCCGGGCCATGGCGCTCTCAAGCTGGAGATTGGTCTCCACAAGTTCCTTTTCTGCCTGTTTGGCTTGACTGATATCCATATGAGTCCCAAACATCATCAAAGGTTTGCCGTCATTTGTCCACGTAATGACCTGGCCACGATCATGCACCCACACCCAGTGACCGTTCTTGTGCTTCATCCGGCACTGGCAGTCATAGTATGACAATTCACCTGAAAAATGTTTTTCCAGCAATTCACCCGACCGTTGAAGGTCTTCGGGATGAGCAAACGATTTCCAGGTCTCGATACTGACAGGCGCCAGTTCTTCAAGCGAATACCCGATGATCTCCGCCCATTTTTCATTAAAGACTGTTTCTCCGGTCTGAACATTCCATTCCCAGATACCGGCTTGAGTTCCTTGAATTACATTCGCCAGTCGATGTCTTTCGTCCTCAAGCTTTTGTTGATCATTTTTATTTTTAGTAATATCTCCAACAAGGCCGATGATTTTGACCGGCTGCCCCGAATCATCACAATGCAACTTACCATGGGCCAAAATGTAATGAATACTGCCATCCGGCCATACGACACGATACTCCGGGTTATAGGGCACATCCTGATCGATGGTTCTGGCCAGCGCATCTTTGAGCATTTTTCGGTCATCGAGATGTACTACACTAAAAAATTCCTCGGCTGTTCCACAAAATTTTTCAGGTTCAATGCCTAAAAGATGACAGGCCTTCGTATCAAAATAGCGTTTGTTCTCAATGATATTCCAGCTCCACGCCCCCATCTGGGCGGATTGCAGCGCAAGATCAAGGCGGGATTGCCTCTCCCGTAAAGAATTTTCCAGTTGTTTGCGGTCTGTGATATCTGTCATCGATGTCAGCCAGCAGGATTTGTTGCCAACTTCAATAGGGATCACTGAGAATAATCCGATCCTCGACGCACCTTTTTTGGCACGTATAGTGACCTCCATATTCTTTACAAATCCCGACTCTTTTACCATCGACTGCACCTTGTGCCTATCCTCTGGGTTGTCAAACAGGTCCAGATCAATGGACGATTTCCCGATGATCTCATCCCGTGTATATCCCAGGGTATCCAAAAAAATCTTGTTGACGTTGATAAACAGACCGCTTTCAATTTCGGAAATAGCCATCAGGCTGGCGCCTGCGTCAAAAGCCTTTGAAAAAAGTTCCTCGGTTTCCTTGATTTTTGTTATGTCCTTTGTGACACCAAATAATGCAGGCTTGTTATTCCAGGAACCCGTGTACACACGAGTTTCTACCTGAATGAGTTGCCCTGATTTGGTAATTAATGGAACAGGGCAGAAATCAGCTGTTCCCGCGAGCATTTCGCTCACGATCCTGCCTGCTTCGGCTTGCCTGTCCTCGGGATGAACCATCAATACATTGCGCCCAACAAGCTCATTATCCGAATACGCCAGTCTACGGGAAACGGTTTCGTTCACATTGATTATGTTGCCCTGTTCGTCTAAAACAAACAGAAAATCATCTATGGAATTGAAGAACGTGCGAAAATTGGTTTCGCTTTCTTTGAGTTTTTCCTCGGCCCGCTTGCGGTTTGATATATCGTGGATTATGGAATACAACCACTGGCGGCTTCCGGAAAGAATAGGGCTGGAGGTAACCTCAACATCGCGGATTTGTCCGTTGGCCAGCTTGTGCTTGAATTCAAAGTATTGACGTTGTTCAAGCCGGGCGGCTTCCATCTCCCTTGCCACTGTATCCGGAGGGAGTGTATTGATATCTGATATCTTCATTTGGCGCATCTGTTCAAGGGCATACCCATAGAATTCACATGCAGCTGAATTGGCGTCCACTATTGCCCCATCTCCTGGATCGATTAATAATTGGATGGCTTTGTTTTTCTGGAACATGGCACGGTGCCGGTGCTCACTCTCTTGCAGTTCTGTCTGTTGCAAAACCATCGCCTGATCTGTGCGGCGCAGCAGAATAAAAATAATTGCCACCAATAGTACCAGCAGGATTAAGCAAACCATTCCGCCCAAAGTAAGTAATCGGGTAAAAGCTGCTTCAGAATCCGTAATATCGATCTGTATTATCAAATCACCAACCTCTTTGCCGGATACATCCCGCATAGGTATGGCTGAAATGCTCCATTTCCGGCCGTCAAGATTGACATTCATTATCTTGTTATGGACATGACCACCATCAGGATTGTGATCCGCCATCGACGCAAATACATCCGGCAGGTTAATCTGTGATGAATAAATGATAACACTGCCGGGCATCCGGTCCCAGATGGCTTCCCTTCCAAGAAATTTCATTCCGTCTTCCCATGTTTCCCGGTCCAGATGCTCTTTGCGGATGGCCAAAGCCAGATGGCCGTTAGATCGCTTGTGCAGATCCTGAAGGATATCCTCGATCTCTTTTCCCAACTCAACGTATCCAAGAAGCCTGTTGTCCTGAAAAACCGGTTGCACAACACGCAGAGTAAACGTGCCCAGCGGACCCAGTTCAATTCCTGAAGCAGTCTTCCCTGTCCGCTCAGCTTCCAATGCCGTAAAACGATTGATCAGGTCGCCGTTCTTCTCCGGTTTATGTACACGCAAGAGGCAGGTCCGGGTTGGGTCGAAAAAATAGAAATGGGTGATATGGTTGTCTTTATGCATGGCCTCAAACACCGGTTGCCAGTCAGAAAGGAGGCGATCCGTATCCCCTGAAAGAAGTGCTGTGCGCATGCGTTTGTCGGCGACAATAGGTTGCAGAGCAGTCGCCAAACCAGCCGCATTGATTTCAAGAGCTGAATTCAGGTCACCCGAAATCTCTGAAAGAAGCACTGTGGTAGTCACAGTGTAGTGATGCTGATATTGATACCACTCAAAAACACCCGCCACCAAAATCAAGACCAAGATCAAGATCACCAGGGGCAGCAGCAAACGATTCATGACTGGTTTGGGCGAAACATCAACACTGCGCACTGAGGACAGCAGAACGGCACCTGCACCGATGAGCAAAATAAAAAACAAACCCACGGGCAAAGCAGCCCGGCAAGCCATATCCCATTTCCATGCGCTGGCATCGATATCCATACCCATCACCGAAACCAAACCTCCGGAAGCCGGGTCGATCATTGGAACAAGCGCGGTGATCCAGGTGCCCCAGCGGTCTGTCACTGGGCCAACAGTGACAGATATTTTTTCATCAAACACGCGCAGGTATTCAGGAGAAATCTCCTCGTAGATCTGTCCTGCCGGAGACTCATCTTTTGAGCCAACGGGCTCATTATCCACGAAAAAGAAAACCCGCCCATCCGAATTGCGGCCCATAAGATAGGTGAACCGGCACCTGACATTGGCCTTTTTAACGACGGCGAGCTGTTCCTTGAGTCGTAAATAGCCTGGCGTATTCAAATCCGCAGCCGTGCCGGTGAGCGCCTGCAGACGTTCAATATTTATGGAGTTCGTCACCAGATGGGCCTGTTGGAGCAGGTCTTCACGCATCGCATGGTCAGCCCTGTTAACTGACCACCACGAATAAAGTATCCCGATGATGAGCAGCGTTATAATCATTCCGCCGATCCAGAATCTACTGTCCTTGATTCGTTTCGTCATATAGTGCTCTCCGTCAGTTAAAGGCCTGCCTGACATATGTTTGTGAAGACCCCGGATATCATAATTTTGCAAACCCCGTTAACGATCTTCAGTTGATTTTGCTGAAGCTGCAAAGGCAAAGCTGTTCTTGCCCTCGTTTTTTATAGTATACATGGCTTCATCCGCCAGTTTTATGAGTTGCTCCCTGTCAGCACTGTGATCGGGAAAAACAGCTATTCCGATACTTGCGCCAACCGTTAACTGGTTGCCATTGAAAAGGACCGGTTGCCCTATACAATCGATTATTTTTTCAGCAACCGAGGAAGAATTTTTCTTCGATTGCAGTTCCGTTAATACCAATAAAAATTCATCGCCGCCTATCCTTCCGACCGTATCAACTTCTCGGATACAGGAACCAATGCGTTTAGCAATTTCTTTGAGCAGAAAATCACCGGCATCATGGCCAAAGTTATCATTGATACTCTTGAAACCATCTAAATCGACAAACAATATTGCAACTGTGGTTTTTTTTCGTTTTGCCACCTCCAGAGCCATAGCAATGCGATCTTTTATGAGGATTAGACTGGGCAAGCCCGTCAAGGGATCATGGGTGGCCATATGTCTAATTTTCTCTTCAACCTTCTTCCGCTCGGTAATATCCATATGCGTCCCTGTCATTCGTAACGGCTTGCCATCACTATCCCAGGCGAGTACCTTACCTCTGTCAGCCACCCAGACCCAATCCCCGTTTTTATGTTGCATCCGGGCTTCAAACTCATAATAGTCTGATTTACCTTCAAAATGCATTTGCAGCAGGTTATTTGATTCTGTCAGATCATCCGGATGGCAAAGACGGGTCCATGTTTCGATGTCCGTTGGCTCAAGCTCTTTAAGCGTGTAGCCAACGATTTCGGCCCATCGTTCATTAAATACAGTTTCTCCGGTCTGGACAAACCAGTCCCAAAGCCCGGCATTGGTTCCCGTCAATGCCATATTCAACCTTTGTTCGCTTTCGTGTACGGCCCTGTCAGCTTGTTTTCTAAGCGTGATGTTAACAAGGATTTCGGAGAAGATAGATAACAGTTTAATTTCGTCGTCTGAATATGAATAATGGTCGACTACCCAATCAAATCCGACAAATCCCAATAGATCTATTCCACTGATCATGGGGACAGTAATCAGAGTTTTTATATTCTGCGGTTCCAGAATATCCTTCAGGGAGCCCTTCGGCAAAGCAGCCACATCTGGCACCAGCATGGCATGGCCGTTGAGATGAGCTTTTACCCAATCAGCAAGGCCTTCAAGAGGCACCTCCTGCAATTCATTGATTTGGGGGAGAATGTCGGTATTACACCATTCATACGTATTTGAAGTCGTATTATTTTTAAAATCATAATCAAAAACATACACCCGGTCGGCGGAAACATACCGACCCATCTCGGCCAACGCTGTTTGAACGGCTTCATCGACCATATCCAATGAAATATTAATATATTTTGAGGAAATATCCATTAATATGGACTGCATTTCTGTTTGGTTATGCAAGGCTTTTTCTGTTTTTTTCAGCTCGGTGATATCCCAGTTCACACCCGTCATGCGAATCGGTTTGCCTGTATTGTCTCGTTCAACCCTGGCAGCAGCCCGTATATTTCGGGTAATACCACCCGGCAGAGCTATTCGAAATTCAGTGTTAAAACGTGCCTTCCCCTTTACCGCCATTTCAATCAGAGTCACTGCGTCGTCCCGGTCCTCATGGTGCAGAGCATTTTTCCAGGTCTCAAAGGTTGGCATAACATCAGGAGGCACATCATAAAGGTCAAACATCATATCATTCCATGACAGGGTGTCGGTTGAAACATCCCATACCCAAACCCCAATATTTCCGGCTTTTGTGGCCAAAGCAAGTCGATTATAGGTATCCTCAAGCTCATCCTTGGTTTTCTCGTGTTCTTGAATCAGGATCTCCAGGGATGATTTTGCGGTATGGGCTCTCCACGTATCTATGGTGGCTTTCTGAAATAAAAAAATAATTGCCACAACAAGGAGTGATAGCAGGCCGCCTGCAATGGAGATAAATTCATTCAACAATGATCCGTTCCGTTCAATGAAAATAGCAGTGGGTCGACATTGCACGGTGAAAAGGTGGTCCA
This sequence comes from Desulfatiferula olefinivorans, assembly GCF_054657895.1. Lineage (NCBI taxonomy): Bacteria > Pseudomonadati > Thermodesulfobacteriota > Desulfobacteria > Desulfobacterales > Desulfobacteraceae > Desulfatiferula > Desulfatiferula olefinivorans. The sequence continues at coordinate 59,357 of NZ_BAAHXV010000010.1, forward strand.
TGATGGGTGTGCTTGCAACTGCCTCGAGATATGGCCCACGACGATGCCATCCATCCTGTTCAAAGACAGAAACATCATCTACTGAAACTGAAACAATAAAATTCTGTTGTTCTGCAGGTGTACTCTTGGTGTTAAAAAGATATTCAAGCCATTCCTGAATCCTGAAAACGGATAAGACAAAGCCTTCAAACTCACCGTGAACGAAAATGGGTGAATAAACCAAAAACCCCTTTCCCCCCTGAACCAGGTCTATCGTTGAAGTCATCGTCGGCGCTTTGCGGTTTTTGGCTTTTTCAAGAGCCAATCGTCGTTTTTCCTCGAAAGCAAGATTCAAATCCTGAGCCTTCTCGTTTCCGGCCAAGGGTACGACCCATCTTACATGGTAGCTTTTATCCACCCACTCGATTGCCTGGAAACCCGGCATATCATTCATGATTGACTGAATGTCACTGACAAATTCATTTTTCGGTATGCCTCCTCTGAGCTCCCAGCGTCTCACTATGCGCTGCAAGGATGGAATGCGATTCCGCATATCTGCTTCAATGTATGTGATTAGATTACTGGCTTCCGCATCGACTTTCTTATGAAGTGCTGTCTGCTCCTGTTCCCGGAGGACCCACCATAAGATGAATACGAGAACAAACAGAAGTGTTCCGACTAAAACCGGCATCCACATGTTTCGGATTGGAGGCTCAGTGGCCTGTGCTGTGGTATAATGATCTGCCATCGCTATCTTGCCCCCGTTCCAACTTGAGCCGCAGATTGATAAGTGGCACCGAAGATGGTGTCTCCCAGCCATTTCTTAAAGGATGGGTTGTCACTGAACTGTTTGAAGAGCTCGGTATGGTCAGCAATCAACTCCACCATGACACGGCCAAGCGCTTTATCATGTTCGATACGGGCGTTCTGCTTGTCGGAATTTTTCATGGCATTCTGATAGGCAGAATCGGCAGCAACTTTATCGGGTATTTCCTCAGCAATGACTTGTCGAATTTTGTCAGCGTCTTTCCAGTCGATGTTCCCAAAGAGGTCATTGAAGGTTTTAATGATATTGCTGAGCTGATCCAGTTCCGGTTCCGGCTTTCTCCCGCCACCAGCGGTCGGCACAGCACCCAGCTCCGCGTCTTCATCGGCAAGGGTGATATTCATGCTTGCCTGAACTTCAGCCCGGTAGCTGTCCATGTCGATCGTTTCAAGAATCCCTTTGGAGAGATCCTCTTCTTTGGGTGCGGGCAGCTTGGGAATAAGGAAATTCAGGAATATCGAGAGCTTTTCCCAGTCAGCATTGGTGTATGGCAAAATTGACGCAAGAAAGCCGTATGTCCTGACGAATGCCTTGGACTTGCCCTTGAAGTCCACCTGTCCATCTTCATCGAGGTCGCTGTTATAGACCGCAACGCAGGCGTCCAGAATTGGATCGAGTGTTTCCCGTTCCGCGCCATTCAGATAGAGTTCCACCAAGCCATCGATCTGCTCTGGTGAATAAACCTGATAGCCATCCAGATCGGACTTCAGGTCATGAAGCTTATTGGGATCAGTTTCTTCACTGAGTATGGTCGTGCGATAATAATCAGAAAACGCCTTCTGGATTACATCAACATCATTGAAGAAATCCAGAATAAAGGTGTCGTGTTTCTTGGGATGAGCCCGATTGAGACGCGACAGAGTCTGGACAGCTTTAATACCGGCAAGCGGCTTATCCACATACATGGTGTGCAAGAGCGGTTCGTCATATCCGGTGAGGAACTTGTCCGCCACAATCAGAATGCGGTATGGGTCCTCGGCAATCCGGTCTTCGATCTTATTGCTGGGGAAGCCGTTCAGCGTTGCCTCAGTAACCTTTTGACCGCCGTATTCATGCTCACCTGAGAAAGCCACGATGGTTTTGTATGGAAGTTTTTTATCAATCAGATACTTGTTGATGGCATGGAAATATTCAATGGCTCTCATGATGGCACTGGTAATGACCATCACACGCGCCTGCCCACCGATTTTTCGATGTCCCATGACCTGTGCGTGGAAATGGTCCACCATGATTTCCGCTTTTTCCCGGATCGCATGAGAGTTGGACTCCACATATTTGCGCAGCTTTTTCTGAGCTTTCTTGGTGTCGAAAAGCGGGTCGCCTTCCACCGTTTTCATCAACCGATAAAAACTCTCCACCGGGGTGTAGTTTTTCAGCACATCAAGAATGAAGCCTTCCTGAATGGCCTGCTTCATGGTGTAGCTGTGGAAGGGATGATGCTTCACCTTGCCGTCCGGTTGCGGATCAGGCTCACCAAAGATTTCCAGTGTTTTGTTTTTGGGAGTAGCCGTGAACGCAAAATAGCTGGCATTGGTCAGCATTTTGCGGCTCTCCATCAGCTCGTTGATTTTATCTTCTGTGCTTTCTTCTTCCTCAGATTCGGAGATGTCCGAAGAGAGCGCCATATTCATTTTCGAGGCAGTGCGGCCACCTTGGCTGGAGTGTGCTTCATCGATGATGATGGCAAACTTGTTCTGCCTGTGGTCGTCGCCAATCTCCGCCAGAATGAAAGGGAACTTCTGAACGGTTGTAATGATGATCTGCTTTCCTTCGTTGATGAAACGGCGCAGATCACCCGAACGCTCCGCATGACCCACCACGTTGCCAACCTGAGCAAAGGACTTGATGGTGTCCCGGATCTGCTTATCCAGAACACGCCGGTCGGTAACAACAATGATAGAGCCGAAGACCGCTTTCTTCGCCTTTTCCAACCCCACCAGCTGATGAGCCAGCCACGCAATTGAATTGGACTTACCGCTGCCAGCGGAATGTTGGATCAGGTAGCGCTTCCCGGCACCCGTTTGCTGGGCGTCTGCCAGAAGTTTACGCACCACCGTCAATTGGTGGTATCGAGGGAATATCTGCTTCTGTTTCTTTTTGCCGGTTTTCTCGTCTTTCTCTTCAACCACCTGCGCGTAGTTTTCGAGAATGTCGGTGAGACGGTCCTTGGTCAGGATCTCTTTCCAGAGATAATCGGTCGCCAGCCCGGCAGGGCTTGGCGGGTTGCCTGCACCGTCGTTATACCCTTTGTTGAAAGGCAGAAACCACGAATCCTTGCCTTTCAGGTGGGTACACATGCGTACTTCATGGTCATCAACAGCAAAGTGGACCACACATCGGCCGAACTGGAACAGGAGCTCCTTTGGGTCGCGGTCATTCTTATACTGCTGAACAGCGTCCTCGACGGTCTGCTTGGTAAGCTTGTTTTTCAGCTCAAATGTGGCGATGGGCAGGCCGTTAATGAAAACGCCCATATCCAGTGCCAACTGAGTCTCGCTGCCGCTGTAACGTAACTGACGCGTTACACTGAAAATATTCTGTCCAAACAGCTCCTTGGCCTTCTCATTGTTTGCTGTCGGGCTGCCGTAAAAGAGCGTGACGGAATCGGGGCCGTGTTTAACCCCTTTGCGCAACACATCAATAATTCCCCGTTTGGCAATTTCACCCTGTAGCCGATGAAGGAATTGTGTTCTTTTAGGTGAATCGACTTCAAGGCTGAGACGCTCAGCAACCTCCGGCTGAGTGTCCTGTATAAATGCCGTCAGCTTGGCGAGGTCAACCGCATGGGCACGATCATACTCCTGAGGATTACCTGCCTGATAACCGGCTTCTTCAATCAACGACTTGACGATGGTGGTTTCAAGTCCTGCTTCGCTTGTATCGGTAAATTTCATTCTTCGATGCCCTCCGTAATCAGTTCGTCTTCAGACTCTTCATCATCCTGAACTTCCAGATCGGTCTCTGCGGGTTCAAAGTCCGGAATTTCTACGGAGCGCACATCAACTTTTCCAGTCACGACATCGGAAACGAGGCGGGTGCGATACTCCTGAATGAGTTCAATTTCCCGTTCGGTGCGGGCAATGGTTTTATCGATGAGGGCGGTTTCTTTTTCGATATAAGCTACAATTTCTTGCTGCTCATCAAGTGGAGGTAAAACAATAGAGATGTTCTTGTATTGATCCCAATAGAGGCGTTTTCTGAAATCAGTTATCCCTCTGCTGTTACGATTCATTTCCTGAACAAATTGAGGGGTTCGAAATAGTAACTCCACAAATCGCGAGTGAATTTCTTTTTTGGGTTTTGCGACAATGTATGCGGGGCTTACCATGCCATGAACCTGAACAACACCAATTCCTCCTTGCCATGCACGCATCATGTTGAAAGCAATATCGTTCGGATAAACCCTCAGGTACTTTTCACGATCTTGAATCCTTACTTTGGCTCGAAGATTCTCTTTTTCGCTTTGTTCTTCAGTCGAAACGCCATGATGAATCGAGACACTCAATATGGGCAATTCTTTGGAACCAGCCTCTCTTCTTTCGGAGTATACCGCTTTATTTTTTGAAACATCCCAATGCGCTGGAATCTCCCCAAGCCATTCCACGCCACTGTCTTTCATTTCAACATCGGGGTTAATGCCTTTGGTCACCGCCTCATTGATAACGTTTTGCTTTTGCTCTTTCAGCAGGGCAATGAGCTTCTTCTTGGCTTTAATGAATTTATTGATTTTTGAGGTCTGCCAATCGAGGTAACGGGAGATCTGATGTTGCTCATCCTCTGTCGGAACAGGAATCATGATTGTGCGCATATCCGCATATTTGGTAGACCAAAGATCGGCAACAATTCCGCGACCGACCCTATAGAACTCTTCCTGAAATGAATGGCTCCTGAAAAAATTATGTACATAACGCCCGTGAAGGGATATTGGGGTTAAAACGGTGTTGATTAGAGAGACAGAGCCGGTGTGTGGTGAAACACCGGACGAACCTTTTCGGTCTGATCGGCTGTTGATTACAAAATCTCCACTACAGACTTTTTTCCGGTTGTCCCCGTCGTTTGATTTTGCAGCCGTATCCAGCTGAGGCAGTATCCCTTTTTTCGTGACAGACAACGGTGCAAAGTCCTTATCACTGACTTTCTGTTTACGTTCCACAAACTGCGAGCCGAGACGAAGGACTTCCCAGTGCTCTGGAACATGCTCCAACCAAGGAACCCCAGAATCCTTGTAATTCGGGTAAGCTTTCATTATTCAGCCTCCCCAACAATTTCTTCGAGCAGACCTTCTGTTTCCTGTTCAATGGCAAAAATATCCGCTTTGATTTCATCCAGTGTCCGCATGGGAATGGGCTTGTAGAAATGCTTGGTAAAAGAAATCTCATAACCGATCTGCGTTTTGGAGCCGTCAACCCAAGCATCGGGTGTATAAGGAAGCACCTCCCGTTCAATGAAGGCCGCAATACCTCCATCTTCCAGAAGCGGTACCTGCTCCGAATCCCGAAGATTGGTATCCGGTTCGTATTCAACGACCACCTTTTTACCGTCTATTATCGTGTCGTATAAACCGTAAAGCGAGTTGGGCTCCGCTTTTCCTGCCTTATGAATTTTCTTGATGACCGGTTCTGCTGATTCATCAATAACGGCCAGATTGGCTTTCATGAAATTCTTGGATTTAGCCGGGAGTTTCACCGCCATGTCTTTGGCCTTAGATTCAATAGCATCTAAGAAACTGTTGTAGTTCAGATGCGACCCCTCTCCAATTTCACCGGCTACAGCCTCAACAACTGAATAGAGAGTTGTTTCTTTGGCTTCGGTACAAAGTCGCTCGAATCGGCGCAGGATTTTTTCTGTCAGGTTTACAGATAAGCGTAGTGGACGTTCGACAATGACCTTTTGGTATCCAAATGCTTCGTTAGTGAAAATCTTGGACTGTTTGGTTTCTTCCGGTTGATTGATTAGGCTACAGATATCTTGAATATGGGTTTCATTCAGCTCACAGTTTTTCTTACCCATATTTTTGCGGAGGGACTGGTACCAACCTGTTGCATCTATCAGCTGAACTTTACCTTTGCGTTCATCCGCTTTACGGTTTGTCAGCACCCAGATATAGGTTGAAATACCGGTGTTATAGAAAATGTTCTCCGGTAAAGCGATAATCGCTTCAAGCCAGTCGTTTTCAATAATCCAGCGGCGGATATTACTTTCACCTTGCCCGGCATCACCTGTGAAAAGCGAAGAGCCATTGTGAACCTGGGCAATACGGCTGCCAAGCTTGCTCTTTTCCTTCATCTTCATCAACTTATTGACCAGAAACATCAGCTGGCCGTCGCTGGAGCGGGTGATCATTTTGTATTCAGGCTCATCCCCGTATTCCAGAATAAAGCGCGGGTCTTTCAGGTCGCTTTTGCCGCCCATTCGTTCAAGGTCGGTTTTCCAACTTTTCCCATAAGGGGGATTGGAAAGCATGAAGTCAAATTGATCAGACACGAAACCATCAGCCGACAAGGTGGAGCCATATTTGATATTTTCGGCTTCAGCTCCTTCGCCTTTGAGAAGCAAATCCGCCTTGGCGATCGCATAGGTTTCCGGCTGAACTTCTTGTCCATAGAGGTGGATGGAAACTTCTTTCCCTGCGTCTTCAGCCAGTTTCTGTAACCGTTCTTCAGCCACCGTCAGCATACCGCCAGTCCCGCAGGCTCCGTCATACACCAGATAGGTCCCGGATTCGATCTGGTCTGCAATCGGCAGGAAGATCAGATCCGCCATCAGCTTCACCACATCACGAGGGGTAAAATGCTCTCCAGCTTCTTCGTTATTTTCTTCATTGAAGCGGCGTATCAGCTCTTCAAAGACAGTTCCCATACTGTGATTATCCAGCCCGGGAAGTTTCTCGTTACCATCCGCATCCAGCACCGGTTTAGGGCTTAGATTGATGCTTGGGTTCAGATATTTTTCAATCATCGCGCCGAGGATATCAGCATCCACAAGCGTCGCGATCTGGTTTCGGAATTTGAACTTGTCCAGAATCTCTTGAACGTTGGGCGAGAAGCCATCGAGGTAGGCTTCAAAATCAGCTTTCAACTGCTGAACCTTGGCTCTGTTTTTCAGGTCTTTGAGTGTAAATGGGGAGCTATTGAAGAAAGCCTCGCCAGATGCCTGACATAAGGCCGCGTCCTGATTGGCAATCCCCGCCGAATCGAGCTGCTTTTTCATATTAAGGACAGCTTCTTTGGTCGGCTCAAGAAGGGCATCTAGGCGGCGGATAACGGTCATCGGCAGAATAACGTCCCGATATTTGCCACGGACATACACATCTCTCAGGACATCATCTGCAATGTTCCAGATGAAATTTGTTATTGTGTTATGGATACTGTAATTCATCTAAAATTCCCCTTACTCTTTGTTATCTTCCTGTGATGCCGCGCCACCGGCTTCCACCCATGCGTCGACCTGATCTTTTTTGAATTTCCACAGGCGTCCCATTCGATGAGCGGGCATCCCGTGCTTATCGATCCACTTGTAGACGGTATCCTTACCGATCCCAAGGTATTTGCATATTTCGTCCACTGACAACCAGCGATCATCTATTTCTGCCATGTCTCATACTCCTCTTGGGGGCTATTGCTTTTTGCCATGACCTCAACAGAGGCAGTTAAGGAATGCTGCAAAGACAACACTCCCAATTTAATTCACCTTGAAAATATACTGAGATGAACGCCAGATGTCAAATATTCTTTGCCGATTTAAGCCGATTTCATACTATTCTGCTGGATACCAGCGTCCAGAGGCGATCCTCTCCATATTATGGCCGAGCTTGTAATTGTACAGCCAAACAGGCCGGATCAAGTCGTTCGACTCCACCGCCACCAGAACCCGCTTATAAACACAGCGGCCATTCGGGTCGAATGCCTCCAGCCGGTCGATAGGCGGCAAATCAAAACCGGGATTGGCGAAGGTCATCAGCTCCCCATGGACCAGATCCCAATCGCCTTCGGGTTGTGTCATGGCATTTTCAGGCAGTTCGATGGTGTTCTGTGTTCGGGTATCAGCCAGCGGATCGGCGGTACCGGTGGCCAGTATGCTGCTCTCCGGGACTTCCAAGGCGGGGAATCCGGCGGGGAGCTGGTAAAGTCTGCCCCAAGTGGTGGCGGGTTCAATGTTGATGGCCCGGGTGCAGAACCGGTCAAAGTTCCAGAATCCCTTTTTCAGGGTTCCGTAGACAAAAAGCCGGAGATGGTTGTCGTTATTTTTCATGCTTTCACTCCTTCGGGTAAGGTCCCTTTACGTTCCTGACAGACAAATCTGAAAGGATGGCTCTGCCACTCTTTGAGGGCTTCATGGCGGAAGGTCAGCATGGTGAGCGGCGGTATTTCCAGCTCACGCCAGCCATGCAGGTCATCCAGAGCGGCTTCGATGTATTCCGGTTCCGAGGCATAAAGCACTGCCCTGTGTTTGCGGCTGTAACGCAGCGACAGCGGCTTGTTCCCCTTGATGACGTTAATGGCCCCGGGATCGAGTCGTGAGGCCAACACGGCGCTCATTTGGCCGCGACACAGGCGTAGGGCTTTACGGAAGCCTCTGCCATCGATGGTTCCGTCGGGTGCAAAGCGGTCGGCCAGCCGAAAAAGCAGCTCGCTGTCCACTTCGGCATAGCGCGGCAGGCCGAGCCTGCGGAACAGGTAATCGGCGTTGTAGATGGTGCCGTTGTGTGTGCCGATGATGATGCCGGAACGGATAGGATGGTTGTTGCGGCTGTTGTCTTCACTGCCCCGGGTCCGCCAGCGGGTATGCCCCATGAGGATGGTGGTCTGGTTGTCCACCTCGGCCATCAACTCATGAAAGGTCGATTCCCTGACCAGCCGGTGTGCCCGAATGGGCCGTTTGAAAAGCCGGAAGTCGCCGTCGGTCCTAAGCCATGCCATTCCGCTGGCGTGGGGACCACGCTCCTCACTGCAGAGCAGCATGCGGATAAAGACCTCGTTCAGGTATTCCCGCTCAGCGATCCGCCGTCGCTTCTGGCCGAAGATGATGCCTACTTGTCCGCACATAGATCATCCTCCTTGCCAAAGGTGTCCTCCGGCGGCAGATCGATGAAGGCGTCATCCGGCAGGAACTCCACCAACCCATGCTTCCCCAGCAGGGTCAGGAATTCAGCTGCGGCCGTTTCGGGATCTTCAGGCAACTGGAGTTTCCGGTCCGGCTCGATGCGGCCAAGCACACCGAGCATGTAATCACGGGCGGTCGCTTCGATGGTGAACGGCGTCTGGCCCTTCATGATTTCCACCAGCTCCGCGCAGTTTTTTCCTTCCAGAGCGATGCCGTCAGCGTCCAGCGGTTCGCCGTCCAGTGTCGTCGAGTGGATCAGTATCTTCATGATTCACCTCCTAAAACTTCAAAGGCCGGGATTAGCCCCGGCGTCAGTTATAACCTCAGGGGTTTGAATGGTGGTTTCGGTTTCATCCGGTTTGGGACGACCGTTCTTGAAGGCCGCGTCACCGGGCATGTTTTTCATCAGGTGTAATCGGGCGGTTTTGAACTCATCCCCGATCAGGCCGAGGTGGAGCAGGAAGACCCGGAAGTCATACTTGGCGCTTTGCGGATCGAAGTCCCGCTTGCGGCTGGATGCGGCTCTACCGTTGAGCGCCTTGGCGGCGATGCCCAAGCAGAACTGCAGGTAGGCTTTGATCTTTCCGGCATGCAGGGTTGCCTCGAACCAGCGGAACTCCACCGTGCCCCGGTACCAAACGTTGTGCAGGTTAACTCCGTGGTAGCGGGTGTTGTCGTAATGCTGGGGCTGGTTGTTGTGGTAGCCGTACCAGATGCGGTTCAGTTGGGCCTTGGTCTTGGGGCGCTGCCGTTCGATGTTTCGGATCAGCTCATCACTGACCGGTCGGGTGTAACGGCGCAGGCGGTCGCTGTTGATCCCGAGGGCATGGAGGATCAGCGGTTCCTGTTTGTACACTACCTTGGCAAGGTTACCCAGCTTGCGCCCGTCAAAGGGCTCGGCATCGATGTGGATATGAATGCCGCACTGGCTGTTGATTTTTCCACCGGCCTTGCGGATGGCCCGAACCACCTCCTGCAGCTGCTCGAGGTCGTCATAGGTCAGTACCGGGCTCACCAGCTCCGCCCGCAGGTGGGATGGAACATTGGTCAGGGAGGCGTCGTTGACCACCTTCCATTTTCGGCCCCGCAGGTCTTCCACTTCCCAAGGATCGTAGCAGGACGGTGCGCCGATATGTCTGACATGGCCGCCGACCACCGAGTGGATTGCCCAGGCTATCTGTTCCCGGGTGCGTTTTACGGTCTCGATCTCGATTCCGTATCTGAGTTCTCTTAAATCCATTCACAGTCTCCGTTTTACGGTTTCTAACTTGTTGCCGGGCTTGTGTTTAAGCCTTCAGCTTACATGTGAATGAATGCTTTAATTCCGTCAGAAAGCAAGTAGAAGAACAGAAAGAGTCGACATTTAACACGTTTATTTTCAATATGTTACGATTATGGCCGTGTTCAGGCGAGCACATCAAAAGAAACGCCCCGGAAGCGTGCGGGCGTTCCGGGGCGTTGGTTGTTTTTCACGGATGGGATGGGCTCAGGTATCCGGGCTTTCACCCGTGATCAGACTGGTGTGAATCTCCTTATTCAGGGATTCATCCTGCTTCATTTTATCCAGAAAGGCGCTGCAGGCTTCGGCCTCATCAAGCGGCAATCCGAGTTCCTCCTCCAACCGGCTCAACCTGTGGTGCAGGTTTTCGATCAGATTGAAGGAATGATCCCGGACCAGTCCTTCCCGTTTTTCCTGTGGAGACGGGATGAATTCGATCATCCCGCCACGGCGTTTTACGATCATCTCGGGTCCTCCATCAGCTCAGGGTTGCACCGAGGGTATGAATCCTCGGATAGGTCAATACGGTTCCGGTCAGCTCAGCCTTGTAGCGCACCTTGTTGCCCTGCGGATCGCTGAAGGTCCTTACCAGTGTGTATTCGGTCCAGTCTTCATCGATGGGTCGGGTGTCGTCGATAGTCATGGCTTCCCATGTTTCACCGCCATCATTGGAGGCGAACCATTGAACACTGGTGCCGCTGGGGATATCCATCTGGGTGTAGACTTTGGTGGATTCCACGCCCTGCGTCAGTTCGTTCTCACGGGTCAGATAGGTTCCTACGGTGTTGTTGAGGTAGCCGATCAGGTTGACATCCCGGAAGTTGAGCGCCGGAGTGTCGTTACCCATGCCGGTGCTGAAGCGTACCCGGACCAAGACGCCATTGGCCAGATTGGGCAGACGCTCTTCCTCGGCCGGAACAACAGCATCCCACGTCGAGCCACCGTCGGTGGAGTATTCCCAGATAAGGTGGGTGCCTTCCGGGATGGCTGAATATTCATCGATGTTCAGATCGGAGAACTGCACACCACTGACCGGCTGGAACTGGACCGTGCCTTCGTTCTCGAACTCATAGCCATAAAGTTTCATGGTGAGGTCGGAGCCGTTGAGCGGAGTCCAGGTCTCGGCATTGGAGCTTTCCAGAAGCACACCTTCCGCATAAGTCTGGCGGGTGATGATGCCCTGACGGCCGGTCTTGCCGAGAGTGGCAGTGCGCACCTTGTAGTTGGTGCTGTTGGTCAGCAGAACCACCGCGTAGCTGGTATTGGCTTCGGCGTAAAAGGGATCATCGAAGCTGATCTTGGTTTCACCACCGAGATTGATTTCCGACGGCGCAATCACCTTTTCGGCAAAGATGGTGTCGTTGGGCAAACCGGTTGTAACGCCTCGTATCTGAACCGTTACCGGAATGGAGGCATCCCGCTCGGTGAACTGAATACCCACAGCCGACAGCACCTGGTTTTCCGTGAAGCTGAAAGTCTGGGCCAGCGGATCACGGCGGACAAAGATGGTACGGGTTCTCCAGACGGTTCGCACCACCGGCACACGAACGATGCGGGTAATGATGTTGGTCTGGATAAATCGCTGAATACGGGTGATCACCAGCGGATCATTGATCTGCAGGCTGGCCCGGGCGGTGTACTGACCATCCGCCATTTCCACGATACGATTGCCGTTGCGGGCTTCCGTCGGCACCGTGAATGAGGCGGTCACACGTCCAGCATCATCACTGACCAGATTGCTGGCCATGACCCGGCCGTCACAACGCAGGACAATCCCGGAGCGATCTGGCGTGAAGTTGATGCCTGTCACCGCAATGCCGGTCTGCCCACGGCGGCCGATATTGGGCGTGACCTGCAGCATTGCTGGCGGCTTTTCAAAGACCGCATAGGGGTTGATGTTACGCTCCTCGGACCAGTCGCTCTGTTCGAGCACCACCTGTTCCGAGCCAGGCAACAACGCCAGACTGCCGAAGAAGCTGGCATCGCTACTTCCCGTATCCACCTCGAGCGGTGATGAAATAGCCGAACGATCGGGAGAGGCAAACTTGCCGAGTTCGTTTACCCGGGCATCCCACTCGGCGTGATAGATATCCGACTGCGCCGTATTGGAGAAGTCGTCCGAATAGATGCCTTTCTTGGACTGGGCGTCGCGGTTCTGCAGCTCATTGTTCATCTGATACTGGGCATCATTGTATTTCAGGTCCTCCACATCTTTGATGATGTCGTGGATCTGATCCATGGTGATGCGGGTGAGCCCGAAATTACGGATAGTCATATCGGTGGAGTTGGGCGGGCAGTCGATACTGCACAGACCCAAGGTATCCTCTGGAACGATCGGCAACTTGGGGAAATCCGCCGGAGCACCTTCGAGTCGTTTGATCTCCCGGGTGGTGGCGTAGATGATGTCCTTGCGGCCGAGGTAATAATCGTAATCGATGCTGCAGTTGGAGCCGTTGACCGGTTCATCGCCAAGTGCTCCGCGACCGAAGTTGACCACATTGAGATTACCCAGTTCGATCTGGGTCATGGACATTGAAACCGCAGCCGAGCTGCTGGCCGGTGGATTGGATGCCACGGGTTCGTCCACTGCGTCATCCATATAGGAGATGGCTTCGCTGCCCAGCTCCTTGATGCGCTGAAAGTCGGTTCTGGAGCCGTTGGCCGTGGCCCGGTAAACCCGATAGCCGTTGGCACCGTTGACCGGCAGCCATGAAAGACGGTTCATCTCACCGACCAGAGTCATTCTCGAAAGAACGCTGCCTGAATTAAAAGCGGTTTCACCCGAGCCGTCAAAAGCGGTCACCACATAATGATAGGTTCCGGATACCGGATGGGCGGTAATACCGAACCAGCCGCCGTCCACATAATCCTCGCCTTTGATCATCTGCTTGGTGTAGGTCCAGCGCACGGTATAGGTGGTTCCGATGGCCGGTTCATTTCCAGAGCCGATCCAGTCCACATGGTTGCCGGACTGCTGCCAGTCGATGCCTTCCTGAAAAATGGTGGCACCCTGACTGACTTCCAGAATATCGACGACCGGATTGGGGTCGAGCAGATCCTCACCGCCGCCGACCGAGCCACGGGTCACATTGGCGGTCATCTCCACAATGGCTTCCACCTGCGTGGTTTCTTTGAGCGGCGTGGAGTTGACCGGGTAACGGCGCTGGCTGATATTGTAGGTCTTCTGTTCACCACGCACCGACTTGATGGCCACCGACTTAGGAACCAGTGTGGAGGTGGGCAGATCCCGCTGATGACGGAAGCCCTGAATGTAAGCCCGGCCCGCGTTGGTGATTACCTCGACATCGGTATCATCCACCGAGCTGATAAAGCTGTCGAATCCGCTGACCAGATAGCTGCCCGCCTGATCGAAGGTACGCTCGGCAAGGTTCTGCAGCAACGAATTGAGACCTTCAGCGGCGGCAAAAGAGAGCTGGTCTTCGGTGATGGAGGAAACCGTAATCCGGCTGCCGGGAAGCGTACCGAGCAGGTCGCGCAGATACAGATTGGATTTTTCCTGCACCGTCGCCGTGACATCGCCGGTCTCCCGGTCGAATTTGTAGATGGGCACCACCTTGCGCTCGGTCACGTTGTTGGGAAGCGTCAGGCCGGTGGTGTCGGTGGTCTTCAGAGCCAGCACCCATTTCTCGCGCTCGGCGGTGGGTTCGCCTGTGGCCGGATTGATCAGCGACGGGTCCTGCGTGTAGCCGTAATTGTATTTGAGCAGCTCGGCATAGACATAGTCCGCGCCGCTGGTGGTGGCAGGGTCATAGGTCAAGGTGGCTCCGGCAACCGCTTCCACATGACCGTCGATATAGACCATGCCCGGCGTCAGCGTGAGCACGTTATCCTGTACCGTGACATCGAGACCGCTCAGAATCGATCCCTCCTTGAAAAGGATATCGGCAATCTTGCGGCGCTCGAGGTTGATCAGTTCCTGCTGTTCGTTCAGTTCCGAATCAAGCAGATCCCGGTCCTGATGATAGCGGATGCGTTTGTAGTTCTTGGCGGGATCGAATGTATCTCTTGAAATACTCATCTCTTTTACCTCCGGTTATATTTTGATGATCCCGACCAGCTCCACGCGGGTATCGGAAATCTTGTTGAAATCTGGAATGTTCTTCACTTCGTACAGGTAGCCCGGGCGCAGCACCTCTCCGACGGGATTGGTGTCCTGATGAAACACTCCGCCCATGGCCAGATCACCGCTCACGCTGGCGACATACTCGACGTCACCGCCGAAAAAGCCGTATTCCCTGATGGTGATGCCGTTGGCTTCGGCCTCATCAAAGCGAAAGAAAATGCCGATGGTGTTGGTCTCTTCTCCGGTTTCCAAATAACGGACCCCGTTGACCACCAACGCACCCTCGGCGTCCTCTTTGAGGAAGGTTCGTTTGTAGAGCCGCTTTCTGGCCCGCTCGTTTTTGAGGGCCGTCTGCTCGATATCCGGCGCGGGTGGATTCTGCGGTTCGGTGAATGTTTCATCTCCATCCCCGATGGCGCAGTGGGTTATGCCTTCCACTGCCTGTCCCATCAGGAGCTTTGCCGTCAATACACGGCCTGATTTGACTATGAGTCCCAATGCCATGGTCTTCTCCTTATGTTTGAATCTCGTGTTCTTCGTTGATAATCACATTGAAAATGGTCAGCCCCGCGTCGGCGGAACGGCCAAACTGCTGCTCCAGATGCTGGGCGGTGTCTGCCGTCAATGCCCGGAAACCGCTGATCCTGAGTGCTGTGTCCAGCATTGCCTCTCGGGGATGCGTCACCCTGACGGCAGCAAAAGCCAGCTGTTCGAATACCTGCGGAATGATCAGCCAGGTGTCTGAATCCCGTTCGATATTGCCCGCCACAATGGACTGACTGTCGGCCATCATCGAACGCTGGTTCGAAGCCCTGACAGATGCATCGGCCTGAATCACAATGGTGCGCCGTTGATCCCGGGGACCGAACAAGTCGAAAAAGGCACCCTGCACAGGCGGCAGGTTGACTTGAAATTCGGGTCTGCGAGTGCCCCGGATAACGGCAGGTCGAATGATTGCTCCCTTATGCACGGCCACGGCGTATCCTCCCGGTCATTTTGAAAGCCGTTCCCTTGTTGAGATTGGCCAGCGGTTGCGGAACACGCCGACCTTTCACTTGGGTTGTGGGTTTGATTTGTCCTTTAACAACAGCCATGAGCCTTACTCCTTAATCGCACACCAGCCACCGCCGGAGAGGTTGAATACCCGATAGGAATCCGAGCCGATTTCGACGGTATCTTCGGAGGCCACATTGGCTCCGCCGGTGGCATAAATTTCGATGAGTTCTCCTCGCAGCTCCTGATAGCTGTCAGCGCCGTTCATGCTGACCAGCCATGGGAAAAGAATGGTGGTGTCGTAGCGGCGTTCCGGATCGGTATCGCTTTGCAGGTTGCCGTGGGCCGCACCGCAACGGCCGCGTTGTCCGCTGGCGGAAGTCCAGCCGTCGAACTTGTTCACGGCGTAAAAGGTGCTTGGCATGTTGTAGTAACCGGTGATGACCGGCTGAGGGTCCTCGCCGATTTTTGCCCCGGCCGCATAATCGCTGACGAGTGTTTCGATGGTCACGGTATTGGGCGTGGCAACCGTATCGATGGCGGTAATTTTGACCCGTTCGATATTGACGTCGTCTTTGATGATGTAATGCTGATCGGGTGTGAAGATCGAGGCATCGTTGACCTGTGCCACCACGGCACTGCCGTTGACAATCGCTGCCTGAGTGAGGGCAACCGCCGAAGACCAGAACCGTTTGATGGAACCGCTGTAATGGCCGTAATAGGTCGAGACAATCTTGCTGACGACGAATACATGGTCGAGGTCGGCATACAGCCAGTAGATGAAATCGGCGGTGTCCTCGGCCCGGAGATAGGTGTACGAGCTGTAGAACGCTTCGCCTGCAGCGGTCTGGGCGGTGTTGTCCCAGTATTGGAAAGCGGCCACTTCAATGCGGCCGGAGCTCTGTCCGATCTGGAAGCGCAGATAGATATCTTCCGCACCGGATTCCCCGGTTGATTTGAATACATAGTATGGCCGGGCATCGGCGGACTGATCGTCATGCAATGTCCAGCCGACGGTGGTGACCAGAAAATCTTTAATCTTGTTCAGCAGGTCCAATCGGCCGCTGGCGGTTCCCTGAATACTTTGATAAGCCATGATTCACTCCTTATAAAACGGGGTTCTCTGTTCCGGTGAGGCGCAGCTTGATATCGATCTTGTTCTGGACGGGAGTGCCCGAAAGCACCGTGCAGCGACGCCAGAAAGAGATGGTCTGATTGTGGGCCTTAGCTCCGAGGTTGAGCGGAGCGCTTTGGGTGGCGGCATCGAGTCCGGCCTGCGTGAGCGCGAGTTTGTACCAGACCGATTCATCGGTTTCGAACTCGTCGATCGGGTCCACCACCAGCCCGGTATAGTCGTATCCGGAATAGACCGGCGCATCGGCCGCGTGGGATGCTGCCACGGTGTTGGCCACGGCGCGTCTTACGGTCAGATTGATGGCTCCGCCGCCGGAAAGGATCTGCATCTGCTCGGTGCCGATCACAATGTATTCCGCATCGGCAAAGCGTGGTTCAGTCAGTTCTATGTCGGTCTGGATGTCATCGATCGGTGCGGCGAGCGTGGTCTGTTCATTGGCCACGAAAATCTGCCGGTCTTTGATTTCTCCATCCGTGCCGTTGTAGTTGTCCGCATCCGGATTGCTGAAGTCGCCTTCCGAAATCTGCTGGGTCAACTGTTCATCGAGGTATAAGTGAATTGCCATAATCTCTCCTTAAACAGGCCATTGGGTTACTTGGTATTTGTTCACGGCGCTCTCTGTAGCGGCTTCCCGTGCCTCGCTGAAATCCTGCTGACGGAACAGCCATCGGTAGGATGGCTCGGTGAACCGGAAACCCGCCTGATTGAGTTTCATCTGTCCGATGCGGAGCGGTCGGGTCCGATCCACGGAGAGGCGTAAAGAGGTCGTGTTGAGAGCGCGTTGGTTGAGGCTCAGAGGCACAATCCGTGGGCGTTGGAGAGAACCTGTATCCACATAGACTTCAAGCGATGCCCGTTCTCCGGTGAGGTTCGCATTAGTCAAAGTCCGGTTGTTGAGGACATTCGCGTTGAGCTTGAATACAGGCCCTCTCCGACGCCAGCGGTTAATCAGATCGGATGCTTCGGTGACCCCGGCTTTGCATCCGGCGCTGGCAACCAGCAGCGCACTACTGTGTCCACCTTGAATGGCATTGATGACCACATCCCCGTTGAGCGGTGAGCGGCCCAGCTGGAAACATTGCCGGTTTCTCGCTTCGATGTTTAAGCCGAAGGTCTGTCTGTTCTGCAGGGCTTCCGAAGCCTCTGCCTGCAGAATTGAAAAGAGGTCTTTCTGCCGGAAGCAGTAAAGGGTTTCCGCATCGGCAAACGACAGTTTGCGGCGGTTGATATGGTCAGCCGAGAGGTTGAAGCCGGATTCGACAATATCGGTGAGGTAATCTCTGCCGGTATAGATCGGATTACAGAAAGACAGCCTGTCCTCGCGGATGGAAGTGTTCACCAGTCGTCTTTCGTTGAGCGGCCTATGATTGAGGCGCATCCTGTTTTGACGGCCATGGAAACGGGATACCTTGTTGGCGGCGCGGTCGATTTCCGGAACCATCTCCACCGTACTGGTCAACTGAAGGTAATCGTATATCCGCTGTTTGTTGGTCAGATGGCGGCAAGAGCCGAGACGGCTTCTTCCCAGCACGAAGGTTTCATCGAGAAATGCCAGAACCACACTGCGGACATGGGCGGCGTTCTGAAATTCCAGATCAGACCCGATCTCCAGAAAAGTGGCCAGCCACTGCAGGAAAAAGGCCCGGGTGCCAGCCGGGTGATGAAAAGACAATGCATCCCGTACACCTTCAGCCAGGTTGAGACTGTGAACCCGATACACTCCGAGGCTGAACACATTGCCCGGGAGTTTTGCCGAGCTCAAACGGGAGCGGGAGTTCAAACGGAGGGCGCTTCGGAAGGTTTCTTCGATCTGGCCCTCCCAACCAATTGACGCAAGACTACGATCGATGGCCGGAATGGTTCCTTTGCGTCGGTATATCTCGACAGCTTCACGAATCAGACGACGCTGGTTTTCCGGCGTGTCCGTGCCGTCATAGCGATGACCGACCAGATACGCGAGCAAGGGCAGAAACCGCTCGTCGCAGCGCTCCACATCAAAAATATCCGGGAACCTGTCGATGGCCTCCTTGATCTCATCGAGAGTGCCTGCCGGGAGTGAAAGTAGAGAACGAAGGTCGCCGCTTTCATCCTTGTGCTCATACAGCGGCGGCAGCAGATCGATAAGATTGTTCTGGAACCAGTCCGCCACTATTCGGCCCTCCGCATGTCGAGATTGACCGAGCCGAGGACCGGTATTTCACCGCGTCCGAGTTCCACGTCCATTTGGGGCGTATAGAGATGAATGTGACTGACTCCCCGAACACCATCGATCAGGGCAATGAGATCGGATGAATGGATGGTCTGCCCAAAGCTCACCTGATCGAAGGCGAAGAAATCCGCCAGTGACGATTCGATTCGACTGCGCACGCTTTCAAGAGCTTCGCCCGGCCATGCATGGACTTCACAATCGATATGGATGGACCGGTACACCGGGTCAAACAGCTTCACCTCGACGGTGATCACCTTGCGGCGTTCCAGATATTCAGCCAGATCACGCTTGAGAAGCCCAGATGGCATGCCGCCACCATTGGGCGCGATGGCCAAATGGACGTTGTAATAACGGATGTTCTGGCAGTCGTTGGTATCGAGCACCTTGGCCTTGGCGACACCGGGGTAGCCCTCAGCAAGCGCCTTGTAGTCCTGAAGCGTTACCGCCTTCCAGAGACTGCGCAGTTCGGCCGGAGCCTGATTGCGGGCATGCTGAATGGTCTCCCGGGATGAGCCGCCTGTAGCCGCCACCGGATTGGAAATGGTCAGCGGGATTTGAGCACCATCGTGATAGACGGTTGAAAGAAGCTGTGTAATACGGGCCGGACCGATATTGCCTTTGGCTCCGAGGCTTTCGAGCCAGCTCACGGAAATGGTTTTTCCGGAAGCGGGAACCGCTCCGGCTTGGCCGTCACCAAAGAGAATGGAGGTAATATCCAAGGCATCCGTGTCGGCCATAAAGTGAAGGCTGTCGCCATCGCTTTCCTGAAAATGGCGGACCTCACTCCAAGTATCATCATCGATAAGAACACGGATGGTTGCCTGCGCGATGGAAGCACCGCTCAGATGAAAACGCTGCCACGGCTTTCCCGTGGCTTCCAGCTCTTCAGATTTGCGGATTCCCTGCCGGGCGTAAATGCCGACGGAGAGTTCACCACGGGGAATGAAGGCATCCTCCACGGTTTCAAAGTCGGCCTTGCCATCTTCAAGCAGTGCCCGGCACTGAGTTCCGGCCAGAATCGGCAGATCAGACTCGAGCGGTGCAGCCAGTGAAAAACGGATGGTGGTCGTGGAAGAGACCGGCGTATCCAGCTGATAGCCGATGAGCTTACAGAGGTTGATCACATTCTGACGCTGGCGGGCTGTGGGCAGAAATGCCTCGGCAGCCTGCGCATCGAGGTAATAGGCCAGCATGTCACCGACACCACAGAACAGTTCCAGCAGAACGACTCCAAGGTCGGAGTGATTGAAATCTGTCCAGCGGTCTGTCAGCTGCGGCACTTTGGCCAGCAGTTCCTGCCGGATCGATTCATAATCCTTGTTGATATATTCAATGCTTGCGCGGCCCATTGTGCCTCCGGTTCGTTCGTCGTTTTTAAAGCGGAGCGATAAACTCCGCACACGCCGATTACTTACCGGAAGCAGTCTGGAAGTGTCGGAGGTCTAAGGAAGTTCCCGGAAGAACGGGTAAACGAGGTTTCCTTCGACCTGAGTCTGGATGACCCGATAGGAAATGATGACAGGCAGTTGATTGAGGTCCTTGTTGCGGGCGGAATCATCGAATGAAACATCCGTGATGACCACACGCTTTTCCCAGCGGCGGATCGCGTCGATGACATGATGGCGGATGAGCCCTTTAAGCACTTCATCGTTCTGTTCGAACACAAGGTCTTTCAGCTTTGAGCCGAATTCCGGGTTCATGAACCGCTCGCCGGGCCTTGTCCCGAGGATCTGGATGATACTTTCCCGGATATGCTCATGCTCCCGGGAGGTCGATGTGGAGACTTCGGCTCCGCCGGATATGGATTGAAAGTTCAGAGGGAATTTCAGCCCTGTACCGAGAAAATCGTAGTTCATAGATCACGCTCCTCACATTCAAGGTTGCAGAGTCCTTGACAGCCGGTGGAGCCGTCATTTGTTGCCGAGCCATCATCCGGAAAGCGCACAATCAGACTGGTGCCGTTTTTCATGGAAAGATGAATGGTGCCGCCGCTCTCGATGAGGCCGCCATGCCCACTCTCTTCACAGGAGAAACCCTTGGCTCCATCGGCCAGAATGCGGAGGCTGATGGTCTCACCGACACCTTCAATTCGGGCAATCCCGAGGATATCGATGCTGCCCGAGGGATTGATGACGGACAGTGTTTTCAACTGCTGATCGAGCAGTAACCTGTATGAGGCAAGCTCGATACTGAAGCGATGTTCGGTCAATTGATCCACTTGGGCCGAGATTGGGAGTCCCTCGATTCCGGCCTGTTCCAGCGTAGTCTCGATCCATTCGGGCACTAGTTCATAGATGCGGCCGGGACTGACCTCCACGGAGGTTGCCGGTCCCGGAGTAACGACATGCGGCTCGCCATCGACAATTACTGAAATGGTGTGATCATCGTTGGTCTTGAGGATTATACCGTCAGACAGGGTAAACAGACGATTGCCGTCCGGCAGGTCTTTTACTTGGCATCCTTCGGGAAGCGAGACAAAGGGATAGAAATCCGGGGGCGGCTCGGTCGTGACCTGATCCATATAATCCTGTGTGTTCTGAATGTGTGCTTCCAGCGCCTCCTGTGCCTGCTGTTTCAATGCTTCTGATGCATTGTGAGAGGCTTCGATAATGGTCTTCATGCCTGCGATTTCGGTTTTGATCCCCGCAAGCTGCAGCGCCATGTCTCTGAGGATAAAATGATTTTCACCGGAATCGGTCTGTTCGACCACGGCTCCGGCCTGAGGTTCTTCTATGGATACCATGAGCGTTCTCCTAAATTCCTACGTTGCCCGGATTCGATTCAAACTCCATCTGGTTGAGGGCGGTGATCGCTCCGGTGGTTCCGTTGATTTCAAATACATTCCAGACGGTGCCGGGTTGGTTGGGCACATTGAAGGTGTATTCCCGGCCGTCGTAATAAAACACTTTCACGGTCGCGCCTGATCCGGCCAGACCTGTGCTGGTGCTCGAGTTTCGGTTGGTGTAGTCGTGAACACTGTAGCGATAGGTTCCGGCCACCAGCCGATGCATGGTGATGGTTTCCGGCCCGTAAGATGAGGTGTCGTCCACATCCAGCTCTCCGCAATCCTGCACATAATCCGTCGAGTAATAGACATGAAAGGTGCCGCCACCCGGGCGTGGACCGCGCAGATGAGAATCAAGATCCCGGGGATTGAGTCCCCACTGCAGAACGATACGGGCCACCTGTCCGTTAAGTTCCGGAGAGAGCACAATGTTCTGGCCGGAGCTTCCTGATTCGAGGACGTTCAACAGGCCATGGGCGTCGATATAGTTGGGCGTGCTCGCCTCGTAGACATAGAGCCCTTCGAACAGCTCCATTTCATACTGCCCGGAGGCGTCAGTGATCTGCTGAGCCACGATCGGACCTTCCTCACTGCGCCGTATGGTTACCAAAACGCCTGCAAGCGGCCGGGCATTGAGTGCATCCACTACAGATCCGACAAGATGCACACTGGTGCCCAGATCGAGCAAAAAGTCCGGATGGTTAGCGAACCACGAGGGATCACGGACCTCGACATTTAAATGACGCAGGCTCTGCCGGGCATCGGAATCCCAGGCCATGATCATGGCGTTGCCAATCTGCATTCCGCTAATCAGAAAACCCTCGTCATCCACATAGGCCACTGCCGGATTGGATGAAATGAACTGCGGGTTCAAACCACTGCCACGAACAGAGAGCGGGATGCGCTGCTCGAAATAGGATAGCGAGAGGCGGACGCTCTGAGGATAGATCTCCCAATAAGCCGGGATGTCGAGTTGTTCGGTCATGAGGGCTGTCCTCCGCCCATTGGCGTGCCGTACACTTCAATCTGAACATGGCGAACACTCAAACGATCATCTGAATGCCAGACCATGACAACGGCAGCGCCGGGCTGCATACCGCAGATCACGTTTCCCGCTTCATCCACCTCGGCGACATCATTGTTGGACGATTCAAACACCGGTGACTCGACCGAGCCCCGAATCGAAAGCGGAATGGCTTGCGGCCATTCGGAGGTCGATACGCGGATCAGCTTGGGAAAAACGTCCCAGTATGGATGTGTCAGTATGGTTGATTCTTCCGGCATACAAGGCTCCTCAGTTGTCTATGGTGTTCGGGCTGCCCGCCACAATCACTGCACCGCAGGCAGTAATGTCGCCGATTCTGGCGTTGGGGCTGCCCTCGGTAATGGTGGTCATGCTTCCGGTCACTATGGGAGTAACGCCGTGCCCGGGGATGGGACAGACGTGCAGGTCACCCATGCGGGCCACCGGAATCCCGTTCACCATGGTTCGAACGGCCGAGGTAATGATCACACCGCCGTGGCTGCTGACATCTCCGAGACGTGCCTGTGGTCCGCTCATGGTTTAAGCCTCAAGGTTAAATTGATCAGATAGCCGATCAGCCCGCCGACAGCGGTGCCGACTCCCAGCGTCAACCCGATAATTTTCCACATGGTCTCCGTGCCCACCTTTTCACTGACCCGGGTGTGAAGCCGGTCAATCTCCTCGGCATGGCGGTGTAGATCGGAATTGATGCCGCGAACCAGCACCTCGACGTTCTCTTTGTCGGATTTCTTTTCGATTTCCCGTTCGATCTTTTCCAGCCGGTCCTGAATTTCACGGCGGTGGTTTTCCAGAATCCCTCGAAATTCCTTACGCCATGTGTCGAAGGTTCTGGCGAGCATCTCTTCGGATGCAGTCAGCCCGGGTTGATTTGAATCACTCATGCAATGTTCCCTTATGTGTTAATCAATACTTGGTTTGTCGATTTGATGATGATGTTGCCAACGACACCATCCATGAAAATGAGGCTTCCCGCCTTGTCGGTTGCACTGATGCTTTCCGTTCCCGGAGCCGCGTTCATTCTGACCACCTGTCCGGCTTTGTCAGTGAGACGGATCTGTTCAGCGCCTTTGGTGGAGTCGATCAGGATTTCCTGCGTACCGTTGAGTCCCCAGATGTGGACCTTTTCCCGGCCTTTGGTGGTATCGATCAGAATCTTTTGCCAGCGGGAACGGCCTTTGTCGCAGGAGAGGATGTGAATCTTTTCCTTGTCCTGCCATGCCTCCAGAAGCACCTGTTGACGGCAGAGGTCGGTGAGCTGGACCCGAGCTTTCGATCCGACGATCTGTGAAGCGATATCCAGCTGGTCGCCTTTTTCAGCATCCTTGGTGCCGCGTCTGAGGGCGTTGCCACTCTGCATTTCCGGTTTGACCTTGGCCTCCATGGTGAGGATCTGACCGGCCCGGTCGATCAGGCGCATCAATTCATCGCCGTCACGGTCATCGGCCAGAATGGTGTGGCCGGTTTCCGTCTTCATCAGCACCCTGAAACGCGGGCAGTAGTATTCCGGATGGCCGTGGTATTTCTGGTGTTCGAGATTGTCGTGGGGATTGCTCTGGTGCTCCAGCTTGTCCTCGCAGTCATGACAAAAGGCATTGCCGCAGGTTCGCTTGGATTCCTCAGGCTGTTCCCCGGGATTACTTCCCGCGAGCCAGACTCCGGTCCAGATCGGATATTGAACAATGCCGCCTTCAAACTCCGCCCAGACCGAAGCGCCTTCTTCAGGCACGAGGAACATGCCGCAATCATCATTGCCGCCATACGGAAAACAGGGAGCTGCCCAGTCCGACCAGTTTTCACGGCCCGTACCCAGCACAGCGGGGATTTCGAGCCGAACCCTTCCGAGTCGTTCCGGGTCGTTATTGTCCCGGACAAAAGCCCGGTATTTGCCATACCAGCGATTGCGATAGCGTTCTTCGGTCTGTTTGTCGGAGGTCTCAAGCATGGCTGCTTTCCCTCCGGCGGCTGTCATTCCAAGCCTTCCATCCACCCACGCGAACGGCCCAATACATCAGTCGGCGTTTCCATGCTGGGACACCGAGCTTGGTCATCAGCTCGAGAAAGATGCGATCGGCTTCAGCCCGGGTCACGAGTCCGGTGTGATAGAGAAAGTCATGCACAACGGCAGCCGGTGAATAGCGTCCCCATGGAGGCACAATTCGCCAGAACAGACGCGGCACCGATGCAAAGTCTGTTTCAAATCCGGCAGGCACAGTAATGGTGCGGCTGCCAGCGATCCTGACCTTGTAATCTTTGATCAGACGGGCGCTGCGACCATTGGGCAGCAGTTCAAATTGTAAAGGCCCGTTCAGCCCGATTCCCGAGCCGACGGTGACGGTTTTCTGAAACTCAGTCATTGCGCCACCTCGCTTTCCCGGTTGTCCGGACATCGAGATGTACCCATGACGGATAGATTCCGATGCCGCCTTGTTGGAAGGCCGGTATGATTTCCGCCGCCTGAGCCAGGTCTTCGGCTGTCATTCCATCCGGACAGGCCACATCGGCCGCCATGCCCAAGGTGTGAAAACTCCGGGCAGCACCGCCGACAGATTCATTGTGCCGGTTACAGCGAAAACCGCTGGTAATGCTCAGTGGCAGGTTCAATTGATCGCGCAGAGCCTGAAGCGCCGAAATCAGTTCAAGCTGTATCGGAGCCGAATGCCCGCAGCAGTTGGTTCCTTTGCAGGCAAATTCGGAACGACTGAAATTTTTACTCAGATCTCCCATGGTTCCTCCTAAGAAACAGCACCGGAATCCGCGTTGATGGTCACCATGGCCGGTGGCTCATTCTGCGGGGTTGCCGGTGCTTCTTTATCGTTTGGTTTTCCCTTGGTCTGGGCAGACTTGTCGCCAGCCCCTTTGCCAAGGGCGTTCTTTTTAAGTTTGATTTCACAGGAATAGCCGGATGAGCCGATGCTGTGGCGAACCGAGTGGCAGTAGTAAATGCCGGAAAACTTCCGGCCCACACCTTTCACTTCGAGGTTCTTTTTGGCACGGAGAGACGGAATGCCGATGGTGACGGCAGTGGCTTCCACCTGTTTGAGTTCGGCCTCCCTGAATTTGCCTTCGGCTGTATCCTGAGCAGGCTCCTGTGCCGGTTCTTCATGGAAGGCTTCGGAACGTTCATAAGCGGGAACGACCTGTCCGGTCTCCTGTTCTTTGAAGCTGCCTTCACCCGTGTTGCCATCCACCAGATAAGTCTGCTTGCCCAGCGAGGTCCGTTCGGGGGTCGTGTCGTTGTTGGCTTTGTGCTCCACCACATCCTTTTTGCGGGGATCGACACCGACTGATTTGGTTTCGACACCGGCACCTTTGGCTCCCTGTGATTGGGTCGATGGCCTGAAAGAGCGCAGAACGCCTTTTCGGTCGGTGAAATACTCCAGCGTCAAAAGTGGAGCTTGTTCCAGTTCCCTTGGATGGAAATGAAGCTCATCGTCCTGAATGAAAAAGGAGTAACCACTGACACCCTGACCATCCCGGTCACGGGCCTTTGCCGCCAACTCTTTGAGAAAGACGGCGTCGGACTGATTGCTCTGGGTAACGCGAAGATGATGGCCTTTGGTAGCCGTCACGACCGGCTTGAGGCCATTGGCCGAAGCGATCTGCTCGGCAATTTCGGAATAGAGAATGCCCGGCGCGGGTTTCTGCCAGACTTTCTGGTTTTCTTTTCCGGCCAGCTTGAAGCCTTTGTCATAGGCTTTGATACGGATGGTGGGGTCGCCGTTTTCAGGAAAGTCGTAATCGATATCCTTGATGACGGCCTTTTTACGGGGCGAGAGATTGCCCACATAACCGAACCGGGCAATGATCTCGTTGCCTTCCTGAAAAAGCGGATCGTCCACAAACTGCAGGTTGCGGTTGGTGATGGATAGCTCGAGAACATCCAGTTCCTCTTCATTGTCGGTGAAGACAAATGAAGTGATCTCCTGAGTGATATCCTTGGAGAGTGACTTGCCCTCTATTTGAATCAGAAATGTCGGTTTGAATGTATCGAGTTCCATGCACGTCTCCGGCTGTTCGCAGTTCACTGCTTACATACCGGAAGCGCCGATGGAGTGTCGGGGCTCAGTCGAGAATGTGCATGCTGACGTGGTCCATGGAAGGGATGCGAAGCACCGTTCCCGGTGTCAGTTCAAGGGGAAAGAAAATGTCGTTGTAGTCACAGATGAGCCACCAGAGCTTTGCGTCTCCCAGATACTTGTGGGCCAGAAGATCCAGCCGGTCACCGTCGGTCACGGTATGAAAGCGGTCATCGAATCGCGGGGATGTATCGATCGGAAAGCGCATGCCAAGGGAGTCACCGTCACTGTCTCTATACCGGAGACATTTTGCGTATCTGGAATCCTTGTCGATCATGAGCGTACCTCCGACCAGTTGACCGATTGATCGACGTATTCTTCGAGGGATATATCCACCTCGGCCCGCTGGGGAGCGAGGTTGGTCTGGTCAAAAAGGCCGAAAAAGCGGGCCTTCACCTGTCTGACAATGCAGGTTACGCCCGGATAGAGATCACCGAAAATGAGAATGACCCGGTGCGGCGCGTTCTTGAGCATGCTACCAGCGTGCTCCGGGTATTGCAGAGACCGCAGCCAGTCGACCTTTTGTTTGACCGGTCCTTTGAATAATTCGATCTTGAAGGTGATCCGGCGAGGCTCACCGGCCACATACTGATAGCGAGGGTGACTCATGCCGGGAATCTTGATGGCGGCATAGCTGGTCGATTTTTCATCGCTGATATTGTTGGGGTTGTATTGGAATTCCAGTCGCTCACCGGTGTCAGCATCGACCAAATATCCCTTTATCGGCTGTCGGTCCCAAGCCATCATTCAACCTCGTGGATTTCAACGATCGTCTTGCCGCTCTCTCTGGCATGGGAGAGCTCCTGCCGCATCCCTTTGGAGATGCCGTTTCCAGTAAACGCCCAGACTTCAGAGCAGGTCTCCATGTAAGCGAGTCCACAGCTGATACCGGAGGAACGCTCTTGCGGATCGTGGTCATCGACAAAGCGGGGATACAACAGGTGTGGCGCGAATGGCGCATAGCCTTGATCCATGGCCATGCGGCACAGCTTTTTGGCCACTTCAACGTTTCTTTCAATATCCCCGGCAAAGGGGCTGCAAATAAACACTCTTTTCATCGGTTGCCTCACAGGGTTTCATAGTTTCTTATTTTTCGTTCCCGGAGATCCTTATAGACCGCCTCGGCCATCTGACGACCATCGATATGCGTGGCCACAGAAACCTCAACTGGCCGTTCCGAAAGCGCATCGAGCTTGTTTAACAGTGCCTCCAGAAGGCTGGCCACATCGGGAACTTCCTGCTGGCCTGCAGGTGGTGATACAAACGAATTCGTTCTTGCCGCTGCCAGCTTTTCAGGCGGATGCAGTTCCGGCTGCATTACCGAAGCGGCATTGACCTCCTGCAACATGCCGGTCCCGACCGTATCCACGGAAGCTCTGACGTCAGCCGGAATACTCAACGCGGGGATCATCCCCATCGAGGGGGCGATCTGCCCGGCAATGGTCACCGGCGGAACCGAGGGAGCCGCAATAGCATCCGGGAACTGATAAGGCTTACTTACCGGAATTTTCGGTGTAATGTCGGCTGCTCCGGCTGGCCCTGCATTCACGACCGGCATTGCGGAAGCCATGACCGGCGAAAGCATAAGCACGGCGGAAAACACCGTCGGGATGAGCTTTTTTTCGAGACTCGGAATCAGAGCGAATCGACCGGCGCTTTGCTGCACAACAGCAGGTTTAGCGGAAGCGGTCTGCAATTTTGGGGCAGCCTTGGCTTCAGGTGCCGGTGAAGAGGAAAACAAGGACTTGATACCGGTCCATGCACCGCTGAGCAGTCCGGAGGCTTTCTGTTTCACCGATTGAATGACGCCGCCCACACCGGACTTAACCTGGCTCCAGAGTGCTGTTCCTTTTTCAGCTACCACAGAGATCCCCGAGCCAATGATGTTTTTCAGCCCGCTGAAGGTGGCGGTGAACGTCTGTTTGACCCCAGTCGCACCGGCAGTCAGCTTATTCCAGACGCCACTCCATGAATCCGGCAAAGACAGTTCCGGGATGAGATTACTTAACGCGCCTTTGATCAGCCCACCGGCTTTGGATACCATCGCTCCGGCACCGTCAACCAGTGATCCCCAGAGATTGCCCGCCGTTCTGAAGGGAGCAGCAAGCAGATTCATTGCGGTCTGGCCCGCTAATTTGAGCCCGTTCCAGACACCAGACAGTACAGACAGAACTCCACGAGCCGCAAAGGAGAACACTTTTGCAGGTAATGCCAGTGTGGAAAGCATTCCATCCGCCAGAGTTGTGAGCAGTGCTTTACCTGATGCTGTCAGGGTCGATAGCGGACCTTCCTTGGCATCGGAGAACGGCAGCAGGCTTCGCAGCTTGCCGAGCGCATTCTTCAGCATGCGGAATGGATAGGTAACCGCCGACCAGATGCCTTCACCCAGTGTGACGAGCATCTTTTTCCCAGCCTCGAAAAAGGTCATGTCGCCTGAGAAGAAGCTCCTCACTGTGGCGAACAGGTTCCGCAATATACTGACAATCGGCAGGTTCATGAAAACACTGACGATACGTTCACCGGCAGCCACAAAGAATCGAACCATCCCGTCGAAAACCGAGGTAATGAAGCTCCAGACGCCGCTGATGACATCGCGAGCCCACCTGAAAGGAGTTGCCAAAAAATCAAAGACCGCTCCGCCAATCGCTTTCAATCCATCCAGCAGGGAAACATCACCGGTCAGTATCTGCCAGACGGAATAGATAATCTTCCCGGCTGCCACAAACGCCTGCGCGATCAGCCGGACCGGAAGCAGAAATTTGTAGATGAACTTGGTGGCATAGATCAGTGAGCCGACAATCACCTTGCCGACCCAGACGACGCTTCGCACCACAATGGCGAGCGCTTTGACAACCATCGTGATATTCCAGACCACGATGCGGAGTGCATAGGCCAGTCCCTGCAGCAGAACACCGGCAACCGTTCCGACCACGGAACCGAACTTTCGCCACGCCGATCCGTCCACTGAATTGGCCGAGACACCGAATACTTCCACCACCGAGAAGATGGCTTTGTAGAGGGTTGCGTAGGCTGAAATCATTGCCTTTACGGCCGGTTCGAGAATGGCCCGGATTCGACCGAAGGCATGTGAGAAGGCTTCCCACAGCCCGGACAGGTATTCCCGTACCCGGTAATAGACCTTGAAGACGGTCACGACAAACCCGAGGAGCCCGGCTGACTTGAGCCGGTTGGCAAGCTCGGCCGACATCTGGCCGGTGGAGCCGCTCAAAGATGAGATGAGCGTCTTCACACCCTCGAAGACCAGTTTGATCTTGTTCCACGTCCCGAGCACCACATCCCGGATTCCTCCGAAGTTTGTCTCCCATGCCCGTTTCAGCAGGTAGACCGCCAATACCACACCGGCAATGGCGGCGGTGACCGGCAGAAAATATGTGGCAATGGCAGAGCCGACACCTGCGGCCGCTGCGCTGATGGCGACGAAACCGGCCTTGATAGCCGGAAGCATGAGACCTACGAGCCCGACGGCGGACGTGACCGCTCCGGCAACGACCAGCACCGCTCCAAGCGCCATGGAGAGCGTCAAAACTACCCGAGTGACTCCGGGCATGGATTTGGCCAGTTTCTGCAGGAACAGAATGAAGCGGGAGATACCGTTCATCACCGGAGTGACGACCGGTAATAGTGTGCGACCCAATATCTCGGTCAGGTTGGACATCTGCTGCCGGATTAATCCAAACTGGGCTCCGATATCCTGATTCATGGCACTGGCCATCTGATTGGTTACCGCTGTTCCCGTTTTCATGGCTGCGCCAACTGACTTGATATTGCTTTCGAGCGATTCCGTTCCGGCAGCCATCTGCAGGAGGAACTTGACCGCTTCATCGGAGCCAAAGGCTTTCTTCAGCTTCACCTGAGCGGCTGCCTGCGACAAATCCGGGAACTGTTGTTTGATTTCCTGCAAAATGGGAATGACGCCTTTGAGACGGCCGGTTGTATCGGTGAACGAGAGCCCGAGCTGGTCACCGGCCTCGGCTGCTTTCATGATGAATGCCTTGTAGAGCGTTCCGGCTTCTGAGCCCGGCATGGTGGTCTGCAACTGACCGAGGATCGCCAGCTGTTCCTGCAGAGGAATATTGTTGGCAGCAGCAACGGCACCGATGTTTTTGATCGCATCGGCCATCTGGGTTCCGTTGGTCTTGAACGATGCCACGGTTTGGGCCATGGCTCCTGAAAAGGCGGTGGCCCACTCCATATCGGTCATATCCGCCATGATGGGTTTGAATATGCCGTAAGCCGTGGTGAAGGTTCCGACCATCTCCTGTGTGGTCGCTTTGGTGGCTTTGGCTGTGAGACCGGCCATGTTGGTGAAGACGCCGACCGCCTCATCGCTGAGGTTGGACAGCGCCGACTTCACATCGTAGGTGGCCGTGATGAAGGCCGCCTTGTTGGCTCCCGACCACTGGTTGGTGAAGGATTCTGCGGCATCTTCAATGGCTCCGAGATCCTTGACTCCAAGTGAAGCCAACTCCCCGAGGGCTTTCTGAGTGGCAGCGGTGGATGCGACCAAGGCAACAGGCGCGGCCATGAGCGCAAGACCGGCTCCCACCATCATGGTGCCTTTCTGGATACGATCCAGATTTCTGGTCATGCGTTCACTGGCGGCCGCGACGGTTCCGTCAAGGCTTGTCATCGAACTTTCAATGCGCTGGGCGTTCTGTGAGAACGCATCCTTCATCGATACGACAATGCCCAGTCCAAGGTCGTTATTCATCATCGCTTATCCATTTGCTCCCGTTCAAAATCAATCTGCCGCTCCAAGGCTTCCACAAACTGCTGTCGAAGCCTGAGCGGCAGTGATCGGATTTCCTGATAACTCCAGTGGAGCCCGCCATAGGCGAGAAAGAAGCTGTCGCTTACAAGCGAACTCCTGGAAATAAAAAAGCCGGTTCGGCCTCGAGACGTGTTCTGATCCGGGTGCCGCATCCATCGCAGTCGACTTCGACCGTGGTGTCGATACCGGCATCCACCCAGGCCATTTCCTGTCGCAGGGCACTACGGTCGCGCATGGGCATTTCAGCGAGTGATTTCTTGCTGGGTGCCTTTCCGTCAATCTCGATGAGTCGAATCATCATGGCCGATGAAATGTTCGGCTCGCGCAAGGCGGCCAGACGCTTTTCTTTGTGGCCGTCAAGCAGGCCGAAACGGACCGCTTTCTTGGAGCCGGGCAGCTTGAATTCAAACTCACGCTCCTCGGTGTAAGGAGTGACTTTGAGATCCTCCAGATTGACCGTTACATAGTTGGTCATGCGACACGAGGCATTGGGACACGTCAGTTCCAGTTCCACTTCGTCTCCGAGGGAAATCTGGCGCAGCCTTACCAAAGCGAAAAGGCGGTCGCCCGAGAGCAGATCGAGAATATCGTTCACCGCAGGCTTGTCATTCTCGCCAAGGCGGACGGTACAGTTTCTGAGCACCTGATTGATCGCCTCTCCATTGCGGATCAGGCGTTGGTTGGTCAGGAGCTCTTCTTCGGCACCAGTCATCTCCTTGAGTTCGATCTCGATGCCACTGGGTAATTCATAGGTATACATTTCTTCACTCCTTGTTTATCAGGTCCAGTACTGGTAGCAGATGGTCAGTTTCTCGATGGTGTTTTCGGTATTGCCGCCTTCGAGCTCGTCGTATTCCAAGGTCTTGATCCATGCGCCATGCAGCGTCCAGCGTCTGGTTTCATTGCCGCTGCGGTCATAACGCACCACATCGATATCCTTCAGATAATCGGCAGGCAAACCGCCGGTCACCGCATTGACATCAACCTGCTTTTTCACCCATTCCCGGGCCGCCTCGTCAGAGCCGTCCTGAAGGATTCCCTTTTCAAGGGTGATGTCCTCAAACTTCACGCGTCCGGCCACCTTCTGGTCGAACATGGAACCAGCAGGCGCAAAGGCCACTTCCTCGAATTCCGTTTTCGGCTCCTGTCCCTTGTGAAACAGGGCCACGTCAAAGCCGTTCACCTCGATGGCAAACTGCCAGTTCTGGTAAAGGCTCTTGGGCATATTTCCACTTCTCATGGTTGTATCTCCTGATTAAATGATTTCACTAAAGTCCGCGCCGGTACCGGTCAGGATGAAATTCAGTTCGATGAATTCCGCTGTCTTGGTCGGCTTGACGAACACCCGGGCAATCATTTCATTGCGATCGATAACCGCCGGAGTGTTGGTTTCCTCATCACACTGGAAGGCGTAGTCATAGAGACCGCCTTTCTCCTTGATGTCCTGCAGGAAGGGATTGATCAGACGGCCGAGCGCCCGCCATGTCTGCGGATTGTTCGGCTCGAACACCACAAAACGGGATGACTCGGATATGGCTTCCTCCATATACATCATCAGACGACGGACATTGATTCGGTCCACCGCTGAAGGCTGACTTTGGAGTGTTTTCTGGCCCCAGATGTTGATACCGGTGTCCGGGAAAACGGCAATGACATTGACCCCTTCGGGATAGAGCACATCGCGTTCGCCACGGCTGGTCTTGTAGGCGACCGACACCGCGTTGAAAATGCGGCCACGGTCGATTCCGGCGGGAGCCCACCAGACGTAGGTCTTCTGGTCGCTTCGGGCACAGCACCCAGCTACAGCGCCACAGGGCGGGATGTATTTCTTGCGGGCGGTGATGGGATCGCTGATCTCCAGCCACGGGTAATAAAGCGCCGCGTAAGACGAGTTGAATGCCGCGTGGGTGTAGGTTCCCTGACCCTTCCTGAAGTCAACGACCTCCAGCGGTTCAAGCATGAACGGCGTGTCGGCAATGAATAACAGGTCCTTGCGGTTTTCCGCATAGGTGATTCCGGCATTGATAACCGGGACGGTTGTAACGCCGGGGACCATGAGCAGATTCAGGGCGTCGATCTCATCGAATGCATAAAGACCGGTATGCTGGGACGGGTCGCCGATATAATCTGAATCGGTCACACCAGAGAGGCCGTTATCGCCACCAACAAGCTGATAGGTGCCTGCAACGGGCCTGTCTTCAGCAGTTCCGGTACTCGGGGAAAGGTCACTGACAGTGATGTAATCGGAAACCTCATTGATCATGAGTTCCACATGATTGGCCGACGTCTCATCCATGGAGAGGTCTTTGAACACCTCGACGATATTGTCCTTGTATTTGACAACGAGATTGAAGGCGTTGGCCGGGTCCAGAGAGCCGTCCTCGACCGTCACGGAAATACGGTCGCCCCATGTTCCGGGGTTGGCCGCATTGACCTGAAGGGCCGGTGCCGGTGTCGCATTGCGATCGGCAATGGTCATGTTTGAATTCAAAGCCGTCAGCGTGCTCTTGTCGGTGATATCGGTGTAGTGGGCAATGCGGCAGACATAGAGGATCGAACCGCCATTGTCGAAAAAGGCTCTGGCCGCATAAGCCAGGTATCCTTCATTGATGTAGGAGCCGAATTTATTGATGAACTGCTCCCAGCTCGTTACCAGTACCGGTTTATTGACCGGGCCTTTTTCGGTGATGCCCACCATGGCAGCCGCCGAGGTGGAGATCTGCTTCACATAAAAACTGAAGTCGGTTTCCCGGGTGTAAATGCCGGGCGATAGATATGCTGGCATCGTTATTTCCTCCGTTTCATGGTTTTGGGTTCAGTGGTTTCAGCCGTCTCATCTGAAACGGAGGGCTTTTTCTCTTCCGGTTTTGAAAGGCCCACCAAGCCGCGTTTTTCAGCAAGCGTGATTTCTGGTGAGATATCCTTTTGTGGAATCGAGGTGCGCTCACGCGGGCCGAGATGCAATGTTCTGTCTCCGGCCAGATTGAAGGTGAGCGGTTGAAACTGAAGGTTTCTGATTTCAATCACTGTTCATCTCCTTTGGGTTCATAGGTTCGTTCTTCATTCACGCTGCCGTGAAACTGGAAAGTTCGGTCCTTGATCAGATGGCCGTTTCTGATTTCGCCATCGTAAACAGGACAGTCTTCAATGCGGATGCGTCCGGAGCTTTGCTTCAGATTGGAAAGGTTGACCCGGTTCAGGCCGCCCAGCGGAACGATCTCCGTCAGGTTGAGTTGGCCCTGATCCGTAATGGTCAAAACGGGGTTGCGCTGGACAAAGCGGGAGACCGACTCCTGAAATTCAAGGAGCTCGACCTCACGGTCCACCGTCACAATCAGGTCAAAGTCGAGATGATAGAGACGCGGAAAAGAACACTCCTCGAATGACAGAGCGTCCACGTCCTTTTCAATCAGGCGGCTTTGGCTGCGGCGCAGTTTGTTTTCGCTGACTCGCGGCCCTTGCAGAATGACGCTGGGTGTGCGCTGAACCTCAAAAACATCATCAGGCAGAACCAGCACGGCATCCGGGTGGATGTCGGCTTTGACCTGCCTGATCAGTGTTTCTGTAACGGTTCGTATTGTGCTCACGGTAGCCTCCGGTTGTTTCTGCCAGATTACTTACCGGAAGCGCTGCGGATGTGTCGGATCAGAGAATACCTTTCAGAGCGGTGCGATAATTTTGCTCAATCTCTTTGCGGTATTTCTGCATGACGGGATGAAGGAAAGGTCTGGCCGGAATGATAATGGTCGCCCCGTTTGGGTGGTTGATGGTGGCTCCGTATTCCATGACAGCGCCGATATTCACCATGCTTTCACCGTCCTTATTGACGGTTCCACGGAGCAGACCGACAAATGCCTTGTCCGCCATGATTTTCTGGGTGATGGAATTGATCAGAAAACCGGTGTCGATGAGGGCTTTGCTGGAACCCTTACGCTCAATGGTGCTGTCGGCCAGCTTGGCAAAAGCCTGCCCGCCGGGGGCCTGATTGCGGATACCGCGTTGAATCTCCCGAACAAGAAACAGGGCATTGCGGATGGTCGCCTGCTGGAGGGCCATGGCGATTCGGGGACCAAGAGTGCCATTCAGTTTGGCTTTGGCCTTGTTCCAGTCACCGGTCCGTTTAACGCCCATGGATTGTCACCAGCTTGATAGATTGGTGGGTAATGACTCCAAAGAAGTGTTCTTCTTCGAGGGTCTGTATTCTGTATGTGATTGTCTCTATCTGGAGCCTGTCCTCCGGGAGCACGTCAGCTTCCGGCAGAACAGAGACGGTGGCATCGATTTTTCCGGCGAGGTCTTCCGGAGGTGTGTGGACTATTTCAACGGGGATAGCGCCGACTGGGTTGTATTCCTGATCGTCGCTTCCGTACAGATTTTCACCGGGAACAATGCGCAACACCGTGGCGGTGATGCCGGAGGAGACAATCAGTTCTCTGACATCCTTCACGGCCTGTTCTTTTTCCCGATCTGTCAAAAGCATCAGCAGTCCTCTTCAAGGCAGATTCCCTGTTCGTAAATAACTGGCTTAAGGCCGCCGGGAGTGATGATGTAGCCATCCTCGTTGACCTCGGTTCCCGGTTTCAATGCGGCGAGTCTTTTGCGGTATTCATCCAGCAGATCCACTTCGAGTTTGGCCCAATGTTCAGGCTGCTTGGATTTATCGACCCGTTTGTCGCCGCTGGAAAACGAGAAAGCATTGGCGGTGGCAGAGCGCATCACCTGACAGGCATGTATCTGCCCGAGCAGCAGAAGCAGTTCCCTGAGCTCACCGCTGATGTCCGGCAGAATCTGCTCGCCCTCGATGGTCAGCGTAATCTCCGCATCCCAGGACAGCTTAAAAACAGCCTTCCGGACGCATCTCTCCAGTGTGGAATCCACAAAGAGAGACGCATCCGGATCGGAGAGGTCGATGCGCAAGTCGGCTATGAGCTCAGGAAGCGTCAACGTCAACCTCCGCAAGACGGTTCTTCAACGCGTCGATGACGGTTCTGCGTTTTTCACCTTCCATATAACCTTTGAGTTTGGCCGGGTCGGCTTCCTCATTGACCTTGGAAATGGCGTCGGTCGCGTTGAGCTTACTCAGATCATCATCCTGATCCTGCTTGCCCTGAGAGGAAGCATTGCCTGCTTTCTCCTTGTCGACCTGAATCACCACTCCGGTTTGAAGGCAGTGTTTGATCTGGTCTGTCTGTTCTTCAACAGGCGCAACCTCTCCGGGAAACAGCTTCAGCCCGGCATCCGGGATGATGAGAATGCCGGGACGGACATTTTTTATCGTCAACATGATTCCTCCTTCGGCATTAAACACCAAGTTTCACTCGGGCCAGAACGTCCGGGCGGGTAATGCCCTGACCGATTTCAGACCATACCAGCCAACCGGTTTTGAAGCGGGTCTTCTGGTCGATGGATTCAGCCTTGAGCTTCTCGCGGACCGGCATTTTGCCCACTTCTTCATCCGGAATGATCAGGATTTCATCGAGGGGCATGGATGCCGTCAGCAGAATGCCGCCGGTGCCATAGTTTTTAACCACGCCTTTCTGACGCAGCTCCAGTTTGGTCTGAGGATCGAGATCCCAGCCGCGCAGATCGTTGAAACGGCGAC
The DNA here is from genome assembly GCF_054657895.1 of Desulfatiferula olefinivorans. Classification (NCBI taxonomy): domain Bacteria; kingdom Pseudomonadati; phylum Thermodesulfobacteriota; class Desulfobacteria; order Desulfobacterales; family Desulfobacteraceae; genus Desulfatiferula; species Desulfatiferula olefinivorans. The sequence goes on from NZ_BAAHXV010000010.1 coordinate 96,265, forward strand.
CACGCATGACGATATACTTCACCGACAACTCGAGGTCCTCGATGATGGAGATCGCCTCGTTAAGGGCTTCCTCGGTCAGTGTGTTTCCGGCCACTTCAACGGTATTGGCCGCCGGAACCGCAGCCGACAATACGGAGATGGTTCTGCGGTCCATCTCTTTTCGAATGGCATCCGAGGCACTGGTCTGGATATCCATCAGCGTGCCGATGTTGCCGTTCTTGAGGACGGAGATATCCACCATTGGATTGGAATGGATGCGGTTGGTCGGAAACTCGACTTCATCCTTGCCAATCTCCTGTTCCTGCGCTTCACCGTCCTTGCTGATCCAGTGGGCTTTGACGGTCGGCTTTTTCTGGTAAAGTGGACGTTCACCCTTGGGCAGCGTGTGTTTGGTCAGCAGCAGCGAGGAGATTTCCTTGCGCCGGATCTCCTGTTCGATCGGAGCGGCAATTGCAGCAGCCAACGCCTGCATCCCTTCCGGGGACTCAAGAGCTTCACTCATGAGCCTTGCCATGGTCTCCATGTATTCCTGGCTGTGAATGTTCATTGGGTTGTTCTTCATGTGTACAGCTCCTGTGGTTAAATAAGCAGTTTGAATTTCAAAACGCCGCTCTGGACGGAAATGGCCTGAGCGATGACAAACTCGTCATTCCCGATATTTCCGCCGGTCAACTTACCGGTGCCCGAAACCTTCAGGTCATCCCCGGGATTGATCGTCCCTTCGAAGACGTCCGTTTCGTACACACCGCCGTTGCAGTAAATGCCGGGCATTTCACCGCCTGCGTAATCCTTGATCAGGATGCCGAAAGAACGGACCTCCGGATCGGTGTTGACTGAAAACAGATCGTTTCCCGCCAGACTCACCAGATGACCAAGCTGGCCATCGCCTTGCATATAGCCGTCACCGTAAGCGAGGCCCCTGTGACATGGATTGATAAAAGACATAGCTCTTCTCCTTGTTAGTTGATTTCCACGGTTTCGTTCGATTCGTTACCGACACGGTTGTTGTAGGCAGCCATGAAGCCGCTGCGCAGGCGATCCTCGAGGGATAGCTTGCGGTCATCCACATCGTGCGGTCTCACTCCGGCAGAACTGCGCATGGGTGCTTCACTCGATGCTTTGGACTTCTGCTTGTCAGGCTCTTTTTCCGGTTCCGGCTGAGCCTTGGCATCCGCCTTGTGGCTTTTGGCCATCTTTTCATAGGCAGCCTCGGTGGCGGCAAAAGCGTCATCCGACAATTCCGCCAGACGCTTGAGTTCCGTGTCGCGGTCTTCGCCGAAATCCATGCCTTGCTTTTCGAGCTTTGAAATCAGCTTGTGGGCGCGGGCTTTCGAAGCGGCAGCCTTCTGTTCGGCTTCCAGTTCCTGAATGCGTTTCTGAAGTTCGGCCACCTGAGCTTTCAGCTGGCGGTTTTCCTTTTCCAGCTCGCCTCCGGGAGCTGGATTGTCTTCCTGCCGTTCCTGTTTTTTCTTAGCGGCGTCGGCGGACGACTCATCTGGTTTCTTGGTTTTTTCGTCCATAGTTGGATCTCCTTTGGGTTGGTGTTCAACAGATGGTTCCTGAACCGACGCCACCTGCAGAATGCGGGCATTTTCATCTGCCCCTTTGCGGTCCAGCAGGCCCAGGCCCGTAAAAGTCACGCCGTGAAGGATCTCGAAGACGGGTTTCCCATCGAGTTCACGGCCCTTAAATTTTCTGAGGTGTGTGCAGTAATCGGCTTTGCTCTTGAAGCGCTTGTGGCAGACGGAGCATTCACCTTCTTCGTAATCACACTCCATCGATACCTGCGTGATGATGCCTCGCTTCATGAGCTTGTAGGCCAGCTGGGCATTGGGCGTGTCTCCGGTATAGAGCTCACCCACGCATTCGACCCGACCGCCGATTTCATCTTCCAGATAGTCAGCCGCCACAATTCCACCGACGATGTCGCCAAACTCCTGCGAGTGCTGCAGGTCGACTTTCTTGTTGATGACGGTCATGTGCCTCGTGGCCAGCTCTTCAGCGGTGAAATGGTCACCATTTCGGTTGGTGCCGGTTCGGCAGAGGATGAAGGTAAACTGCGGATCACCCGGCAGACCTCCGCTCATCGCTTCGGCGTTCAGCCCCGCATTTTCATCGAGACAGAGTTCCACCGGGATGGATGTATGGATATTGGCGGCGGCAGCCATCGGAACAGGCTTTGCTGCCTGTTCGTTATCCGCATGGGACTGGTTACCTTTCAGGCAAACGAAAAGGCGCTCCTTGGCACTGGACGCCTCGCCATGTTTGGAGGTGATCGAGTATTTATGCTCCTTGGTCTTCATTCGGCTCTGACGCCCCAGACCGCCGATGATCTTTTTCATCTGCTGTTCGTTCGGATAGGCATGATCGCGGTATGAAATAAGCCAGTGCGGGATATGGGTGGCGTTGCCGAGGAACTCCTGAAAGAAGTCGGAGGCGTTGCCTTTGGTGACCGTCACATGGCTGGTCTCGTAGTTTTTGACCTTGGTATCCGCCTTAATGGTCAGGCCGTCCCAATAGGTCATCAGCCCTTCGACAAAGTGATAGGCTTTTTCGTAATTGGTGGTCGAAAACTCGGTGGCATACGGCGGATCAAAGTAAGCGAGGTCAGCCTTCACCTTGGGAAGGATCTCGTTAACATCCCCGCGATAGGCTTTGTTTTCCTTGCCGTTGTCGAATATCAGGGCGTTGATCCGCTCGATATTCGCTTTCAGGCGTTTTTTGAATTCATCAGGTGTGTCCTGACGCTTGCCGTAATCGGTGGAAGACGAGAAGTGCCCGAATCCGCCTTTGCCGCTCATGCAGGTTTTACCGAGGGCAAACAGCGCGATGTCCTTTTTATATCCGGACAGATCGTCACAATTGGCTCTCAACGAGTCGATGAGTGCGTGAACACCTTTGGCAAAGAAAATCCCTTTGAAATTGTCATGAACAAAGGTCTTGGCCTTGGGATTGTCCGCCAGCAGTTTTTCGATCTCTGCCTCGGACAGCCTCGTCGAGCTGTTTTCGATAATGGCTCTGGCTGCGTGGTGACTGTAGCGAAGACGGTCATTGGCAAAAACCCGCAGCCCTTTGGATTTGTACATGTAAGCAACAACAGCCGAGCCGGAAAAGGCATCCAGAACGGAGGAAACTCCGTCCGGGGTGTTACGCCAGATCCAGTCGACCAGTTTCTGTTTGCTGCCGATGTAGTTGGTGATGTACTTGGGGCGTTTCTCCGGGGGTTGCTCTTCAGGAGCCTTCTGTTCGGCTGCATCGGTCCCGAGCTCGTCGGGATCGATTGCGAGCGCCGCATCTGCCTCAAGGAGGAACGCCAGCCTTTCCAGGTCAGTGGCAAACATTTCCATCAAATTCTCCGGTTCAATCACTGTTATTTGCCCCGATCGCACCGGGCGAGCGGGAGGTTTCAGCGATTACTTACCGGAAGGCTTTGAAATGTGTCGGAAAGGCGTCTGCTTTTTTAGGCGGGAATCTTCAAAGACTGCAAAACAGCAAGCCCGCAGGCTGTTATGGACGGGTATTCCTCTGTTTCGACCGGTTCGGAAAACACGCCGTCATAGGGAGATCGGCTCTGGCGGTGATACTCCAGAAAATCATCCGGGAAGGTCAAAGCACCGCTTTCAACCAGCCGGTTGATGATCCATTCAGCCTCCTCACGACGATCCTGAATGTCGCCTCGGCTGGAGTCCGGATAGAACATTTCAATATCGAGGCCCGGGCCGGGGCCTTGCACCCAAACGCCGACAGGTCGATATTCCGGGATTGCCGCTTTGGGATCAACGAGGATGGAGTCGATCATGTATCTCAGATTCATTACCAGTCCTCCGCAATCTTGATGTGTTCGGCAAGGATCTCTGAATCCATGCGCTGGAATAGATCCCGGTTGTTTTTTCTGAATGCCAGCCATGCCTCCCACTGTTTGGCATGAGCCGGTTCGGAAACGGGTTCGATCATTTCAAGGTGGTAAATGCGGTCCAGATCATCGGTCAGCTCGACAATCAGCCATGCGTTGATGTCACGTCCCTCTGATTGCGCTGTCAGCGTGTCTTCCACGGATACTTTGACGACCTTGATTGTATGGCTGTAATTGAAACCTTCCTGATAACCAAGCTCCTTCCATAGCAACCAGAAGTCCGTTCGGATGATTTTTCCTGAAGCATCGAAGTGCGGTGCAATCCTTGTGACCGTCAGTTCTGCGGTGATGGTGTCGATAAAGTTTTCACCGCCACGTTCCCGGATCTTCAAACGGCAGCCGCGCTCATTGAACCAATGAAGCTGCTTCTGGATGCGGGCTTTTTCCTCTGCAATTATGTTTTCCATATCATTTCCTCGTGTCCCACGTACTCGGTGTGTGAATGATGTCTTCTATCTTGCGGCCGTCGGGCAGCTTCTTGATCCCACGGGAGGTGAAGCTCTTGATAATCTTTTGACGCTCAGCGGCCGAATTAGCGACGATGTATTCGATGTTATCCAGCAGCGTCACCGAATACTTGAAGATGGTTTCATTGCCACTCTTGCCTGAAAACTTTTTCCAGTCGTCGATGTTGTTGCCACGATTTTTCCGGACATAATCGTCCACAACCTTGCCGAAGGCATCGTGGCTGTAGCTGATCGCATCCATGCGACGCAACATGCTCTTTTTGAAATAAAGGGCCGGAGGGGCATCGCGGGTCGGTTTTTTCTGAATCCGGGTAAAGAAATAGCTGGCTCCGCCTGTCTGCATGTCCGCCACTGGGGACATACCGCCGGGCGGAACACCCATGCGCATCTTTTCAACCGTGCTGACCATAGCGCCATTGTTTTCAAGGATGGTTTCGACGAAATCGGACATGCCTTCATTGTTGGTCAGGCGATGAACCAGAGAGTAATCCTTCATTTTCATTTCCAGATCCTCTTCAGTGATGTCGAAGCGGTACTGGTGGCGATATCCGCCTTTCAGCCCGCGATCGAGAAAACCGGCCTGATAAGCGCCCATCGGGTCATAATCCGGCAGTTTGGTGATATCATCCACATTGAGTTCTTTTTGCCAGTAACCACGAAGAGTCTGTACCCGCTCATTGACTGATGCATCGCGGTCATCCAGCCTTTTTTGAAGCCGCTTGTATTCTGCGGTGTGGTCCACTTTCCGGATGTAAGCCATCTTTTCCAGATACATCTGCTCGGCGTTCTCGGGTGAAGAAATCCGTGCATCGATGCCGAGTTTATCCAGTTTGGTCATCAGAGCTTCGACCTTCTTGCCACTGGCATCCCCATCGATCACAATCTCCAGCTCTCCGCGCTGAGCATAAAGGTTTGTATTGTCCCATGGTCGGTATTTAAGACGTGTACCGTCGTCAAAATCGGCGGTGAATTGAAGGCCGTCCTGCATCCTCGAATCCCGGTTGAACATCCCGTAATTATCGACATCATCCATCTCGACGGTTATCTTGCCGCCGCTGATGCGCCTTTTGGTGTGAGTAACCTTGCCTTTGGTAACCTTGAAGTCCGGTTTCTTGGGCTTGGCCTGCTTCGGCAGCTCGGGAAGGTACTGTTCGAAGACACCATTGGTGGCGCGGTCCCAGTCGACTGCCTCTTTGATTTCATCCAGCCATTTGATATAGCTGTCGGCCATCTTTTTGACTTCCGGATCTTTGCTGCGGGTAAGCACAAGCAAACGGGTTCGAAGCTTCTCTGCTTTCGCCAGTTTGGTCCGGTTATAATTCCCGTCACCGACATGAAAATTGACGTTCTTGACGGCTTCCAGAATGGTCGGAAAAAAGGTGTCGTCCTGCAGAGGCTGGCCTTTCTTGAGTTCGACAAGATCCAGCTGTTCCCGAAGCAGAGCGGTGATTTTGGAATCCGTATCCGGTCGGATCTTCATTTTGACAACGGTGCGTTGTTTGCCTTTGAAGGTCTCTGTGAATATCAGCGCGTTCTGGTCTTCGACATCGCCACTGTCAAACGGCAGGGTTTTTCCCTGCCATCCGAGTTTACCGGCATCATTGATGATTTTTTCATCCGCATCCTGCAGCAGCTTTTTGATCCCGGGTTTAGTCTGCAGTGATGAGAAACTGAAATCTTTCCGGCCTAAAACATCCCCGTAATAGCGCTCGAAATCCTTCCGCAGATCATGTTTGCGCTGAAGCGCCTGCTCATAGAATTTATCCAGCCCGATTTTGTCTTTTCCGAAACGCCCCTCGGCATAGGGCCGGATGATATCGAGATAGTTGTCGTCAGATATCTTCTCGACCTCCTGAATGTATTTCAGGGTGACCTGAGGATCGAAGTTGACCTTGCCGTCCTTGGCTGCCCGAAAGACCTTATTGTAAAAAGGCTCTTCTTCACCAAAGGCGCTGTTGGGATGGTAATCCAGAGAAAGACTGTCCTTGCCAAGGTGCTTGAATGCCTGCCCCTTGTCGATGCCATAGACATGACCGTTTCTTCCACGGATGAACTGTTTGGAGTGTCCGTCGTGGTTGGCGATAAGCCAGTCAATCACATGTTCCCGCTGCAGCTGTTCAAGCTCAACGGTGGTCAGATCCTCCGGCAGTATGTTTCTGAAGTCGATCTCTGACTTCAGGTCCGTGCGCCATTTCTGAATGGAACCGGTCCTTCCGTTCAACTGGATATTTCGAACCTCGATTGCATCCGGGTCGATCAGACGCCCGATTTTGTATGCGGCTTCCTCACCATGAGCGATGAAGTTGTCCTTGGAGTTCTTGGCCGGTTTAAACAGCCATTTATCGCCATTCTCATCGGTCCAGAACTCTTTTTCATGCGCTCCGCCGACATTGGCCTTGCCTGACTTATTGAATTTTCCGGTTGCTGATTTTTCATTCCATTTCTGATCGGCGGTTTCAAATTCAGCACCTTTCTGGGCAAAGGACGGTGGTTTGGCTTTGGGTTCAACAGATGGTTTAGGCGCTGGTTTTTTCTCTTTTGCAGGAGCCGTCTTCGTTTTTTTGCCGCCATGCTTTTCAGCCCATTTCTGCCATTTACTCTCAATATTGGATTGCGCTTCTCCGATCTTCACGGGGTCAGTTTCAGTAAAGAGCGTGACGAGATCATCCTTGCTTGCCCATTGCCAGTGTTTGAGCTGCGTATCCTTGGCGATGGATTTAAGCTCCGAGGACTTGAGTTTGGATATTTGCTCCTGAAAGAGCTGCTTTTTGAGAGCGATTTCCTTGGCGTGCCCGGCAAGCAGCTCCTGAGGCACTTCCTTCGCCGATGCCAGAGCTTTTTCCGCATCAGATACCTGGCTGATAAAACTTGTGTAGTCCAACGGGGATTCCGGCAGCTGAACTCCGGCAGCAGCCTTTTCGACCAGCTCTTTCTGTTTTTTCACCAGAAGCTGTTTGGCTTCATCTGCGGCTTTCTTCTTGGCTGATTCCGCCAGATCCGTTCCGGCCTTTTTCTGGAGTGCCTCAACGAGCTGCTGCTTGTTTTTCAGGACACTGATTCCGTACTGCTTTTTCTTTGCCAGCAGTTCCTTTCCTTTCAGGGAGGTGTGGTCGATGCCCGGCTCGAGTTTATCCAGTAACTCGATGGTCTCCTGCTTGGTCATATTCAGGGAGATGCCGTTGCTTTTGGCCATCTCTTTGAGCTGAGATACCGGCATGCCATCGAGTCCTTCCACCGGTGGCAGTTTAGACATCTGCTGGGCAATGAGTTGTGCCTGTTTGAGTTCCGCCTGCTTTTGAGACAGCAGCCCGATCAAATCTTCCTTTGTCCGGAGCAGGCCGATCTTGTGCTCTTTGAGCTTTGCCTTCAGTCCGGCCCCTGAAAGTGTGCTGTGGTCTATTCCCGGCTCTGCCTGATCGAGCAGCTTGATGAAGTCGGCCTTGGTGCGGGCAATAGAGATGCCGTTTTCCTTTGAGAGTGTCTGGAGCTGTTTTACGGTGAGTGCTGTAAGGTCATCGGCGTTTCCCTTTTCGAACGCATCTTTCAGTTTGGCGTTCTCTTTCGCCTGCGCATCGGCCATTCCCTCCAGCGCATGCGGGGGCAGTATGCAGGCATCGCCCTGTGAAGCCGTGGGTGCCGCCTGTGCAGACAAGTCGGAGCCACAGATACTCATGGGCCACGCGACAAGGTTTGTGCAGCGGCAATGCGGATGTGCGGGTTGTTGGGGAAATTTATCGATGGGGAATGTCTTGCCGTCGAGAGGTCCACACACCGGGCAGGTTCTCTCATCATTCATGGCCATCCATTCAAGTCTCTGAACACCGACTCGCTCATGGAATTTAAGCCGCCCCATGTTGTGCGCCCGCAAGACTTCAGTCCGGGCGATCATTTCCATGCGGTACTGCGCCTTGCTAAACACGCGGCTGCCAGCCTGCCTGAACGAGTCTTTGTCGATGATGACTTTGCCGAGGTCCCGGACAATATCATCCGCGCCTTTGCCTGTGGCTATCCCGCTCAGAATTGTCCGTTTGATACCATCCGACAGTTCACGATGAACATCACCGGCAAGCGTAAGATTGTACTGGGTCATGAAGTCGAGGGCATTGGTATCGATGATGGAGAACACTTTGGTGGCCAGTTTATCGATACCATCAGGCTTGAGGTCGGCATAGAAAGGCAGTGATGCGGATGTCAGCTCGGTGATGCCCTGAGCGATGCCGCCTTTGAAGGCGTCCTTGGTACTTTTACGGAAGACAAGGGTCTGGTCTCGCTTCAATTGGCGCAGAACATCGTCCAACTCGCCCTGAAGTTTCTCCAGACCTTTCAACGCAGCCAGCTTGTTGTCCGGCAGAGATCCAAGACTGCGGTATTTCAATATGGCCTGAGCCACTTCCTGTTCAGCCTTGTTGAGGGACTGAGTCAGTTGGGCGGTAATGGAATCGTTGTAGCGGTTACGGGATTTCAGGCTTTTGAGCGTTGCCGCCTGAATGCGTTCTTTAAGGTCGGAAGGCATGGTCAGGATTCCCGGCGGTCAATGAATCTGCAGGCCGGGGAATCGAAAGTGCGCTCCGTGTTGTGTACCCGGCAACGGTTGGAATCGGGATTGAAGTGGCTGCATTCATCACACAGGGAAGCTGCCGCCGTTGCTTCCAGCTCCTCTGTATAGTGATTGTGTGCCTCGGTATCGAGATCATTGCCGTCAGCGGGAATACCGAGCATCTTTCTGGCGCTGGGCACACTCATGATTCCAGACACCACCATATCGACGACCGGCTTCACCTGCTTTTCATCCATCAGGTCGATGTTCTTACGTTCGGTCTCGCGGTTGGCAGCCTCGATATCCGGGTCCAGATCCATCTTGAGCTGCAGGCTGGAACGGCTGATCAGTTTGCGGTCATAGAGTTCGATGAGCAGTTTTTTGAAGTCAACGGCATCGCTTGGATCGAGGTCGTTGAAGATGAATTGCAACGACCTGTCGGCATGGCCTTTCAGCTCCATCCAGTCATCGAAAACCCAGTCGAGCAGTTTGCGGGCGGCCTGTTTGATCTCCCGGATCATGACCATCATCTTCTGCATGCTCACAGAGGCCGTGGCAAAGTTGGGACCGTCACCGGTCACCAAGGACCGTGAAAGGCCCAGCGCCACCACAATGTCTTCTTTGACCTCCTTGACCTTGTCCTCGACGTTGAGTACCTGGCCATCAGTGCCATGGGTTTCAACATTCACATAGAACGGAACCACAAGGCCGCTTTTCATATCCATCTTGTTGACCATGTCGCGGACCTGTTCCAGCATCCGCTGGTCGGGCATCACCATCTTCTGTCCGAAGGCACCGCCCACTTTGAGTAGGCGGAACGGCGTGGCCCAGCGCTTGGCAATAGCCTGTTCGGCACGGCGGTAGTCACGCAGCAGTTCAATGGCCTGAAATGCGGGCAGAACCAGTGAGTTGCCTCTTGGTGAAAAGCCCGGGGCATCCCATTTCAGGTGGATGACCTGATCCACCGGAAGATCGATGGGGTCGCTGGCGGAGCCTGAATCTTCGGCATATTGCTTGGCTTCGATAAGCTCGCCTTGGGCATACTTCACCTTCACCGAAACTGGATTGACGCATACCACTTCCTCGATGTCCTGACCGGAAGTTGCATATCGTTTGAAGCCGACGGCATCACCTTTGACGAGTAGCTGAAGGATCATGTCCTTTATGAACTCCGATACATCGAGTCGCCATGCGGTGCTGACCGCATCGTCTTTCAGCGTCTCGTCATCGCTGGTGATTTTGATTTCATCCCCGACTGCAAAGGTGCGCCATGAATTGACGCAGTTTTTTACCAGTGGTTCTTCGACATAGTATTCCCAAGCCTTTCTGGCTCGCTCTTCCCATGTGGCCGGAACCGCGTCCGACGCGTTTACCTTGCTGAAGGCTGATGCGTCGAGGGCTGCCGCTGCGGCCATGGGCACAATGGCATATCCATTGGATTCGTTGTCGGGCTGCTCGGTATCTGACTGGGCGTTTGTATCCACGTAATCCTCTCGGGTTATTTCCGGTTTAACGGCCGCACATCTCCCCGCTGTGGGGCGATCGCGGCAACACTAGGGTTACTTACCGGAGGGAGAGGGAAAACGTCGGAAAGGCGGGTTAAATAAAGACCGGCTCTGTCAGAACAGGTTTGAGCCAGACGGTCTCTTCACCGGCAAGGTCGAGGTTGCCTTGCTCCCGAATGAGCATGGCACAGCGCACCGCGTCGATGATGTGGTCGTTGCCTTTGGAGTAGATGATCTTGCCGTCTCGCAGGGTGTAGGTCTGGGTGGTGAACTGGTCTTCAATTTCCAGATCGTCTGACGGGAAGATGATCTGTTTGCGCTGTAGGGCACCGTTGATCAGGCTGGTCATCAGTTCCTTTGTCCGCTTTTTAATTTCCTTGCCATCGCGGACTGTGAGCCGGGTCATGCCGCCGAAGTCAAAGCCTTTCAGTCGGCCTTCCAGTTCCAGCTCTTTGTATTTGTCGAGGGTCAAGAGCTCCTGCACCACGGCCAGTCCGTTGCCGCCATTGTCCACGCCGATTCCCGCCGGAGTGAAATAGCGTTCGAGCAGTGCGATGGTCTGGGCAATGTGCGGATACGATACATGCTCCATGTGTAGGCGCAGCACCAGTTTCAGGATGCTACGATCACCCACCTCGGCTTCCTGAAAGATAACCAGTTCGGTCGGGTCGTTTGTATATCCAAGGTCACCGCCAATCCAGAACAGTCCGGTTCGGGGCGTGAGGTTAAGCAGTAGTTCAAGCCGGTCATAGGCGGCTTCCTCCGTTTCACAATCGCGCAGCTCGGTATCGGTAATGGTGACCTTCTGATATTCCAGCAATTCCTGTCGGCAGAGATTGAACTGCTCCACGTTGAACGTTCCGTAGGAAGGCTTCCCATGTTCCCCAGCGACCTCATGCTGCCAGCCCGAGGTATCTTTGCCACCATAGAACTCCAGCAGCTCCGACTCACGTTCAGAGGTCCAGAACGGATTGAGCCATGATGCCCAGCGGAACACCCTGAACTGTTCCGACATGGTCAGTCGATAGTAGGTAGTGTTTCGCAGGCCGTTGGGTGTGGAATAGATTTTCAGACGGCCGCCTGTTTTCAGGCATTGTCTGAGTGCCTTCCATGCGCGTTCGGAAAGCCACGCTCCTTCATCCACCCAGATCCGGCCGACATGAAGCGAGCGGAAAGCATCGCCATAGGCACCGGCCGGGCGGAAATAGAGAACCGATCCGTTGGTAAACTCCAAACGGAAATACGGCTTCCGGGTGATTTTCGGTTTGCCGTATTTCGAGAGTGCAATGCTGTTCATCAAGTCTTCATTGTGATCCAGCTGGTACTCGATTTCTTCGATGACCGTGTCGAGATGTCCCTGATGAGGAGCGGCAATCAATCCCTGTCCGCCGCGAGTCGTGAAGGCATAGTGCAGTGCATCCGTCGAAAGCACGATCGACTTGCCAACGTCACGGCCATCGAGGTGGATGATGTTTTTATGGGAGCAGCGGAGATCTTCCTTCTGATGGTCCCAATACGACCGAGCCGATCCGTCCCGGTTGTAGAGATATGCTTGTCCCCACAAAACCGGGTCACGGAGTGTTTCGGCCAGCCTGCGCTCCTTATCAGAGACACCCATCAATGCATTCCTTTGCGGATGGCAATCCCAAGAACCGATGAGATCAGCTCTGTGAGGATCTGCTGGACCGCCAATGTGTTCGTCCTGTTACTGACAGCCTCCTCAATATCCAGAATGGCCTGATCAAGTTCCTGCCATTCCACGTATTTCTGCCGGTCGGCTTCCATACGTTCGAATGCGTCGTCTATGCGCCCGGCCGCCAGCTCGGAGCCGATATCGACCAGCGCCTGACCAGCCTCCCGGATCGCATCGCTGTTTTGTTCGAGTATTTGTTTCATTGTTCACTGTCCTCCGGGTTTGTGTTCGCCCAGCTATCCAGTGAATCAATGGCTTTCTGCAGACGCAGGCCGATTCCGACCAGACGCTCTGCATCCGGATGATTGGATTCAACCAGAGCCTTGTTTGCCTCCCGGACATATTCCGGAGTGTAGCGGTTCAGGGTGGATGTTGCCGACTGAATCTGCTCAGGCGGCCTGTACGTGGCACAGCCAGCAACCATACCGGCCAGCGTCAATGGGATTACCCATTCGAGTGCTTTCTTTAACATGTTGCGCTCCTTTGTTTTAGGGTTGTTGAATTAATGCAGAAACATCTCTGCAAACACTTGATTTCCAAGAGGATATAAGCGTCATTGGACATGACGCGGGACGGTCCCGCAGAACCATAAACCGAAGCAGGAGACGCCCATGAAACAGGTAAAAAACAGCGACGACGCCAGAACGGCCTACAAAAAGCGCCAGGACAACATTGCCGAGTACATCCAGCGGATTCAGAAGAAGCTGGCCGCAGATGCCGGGCAATCGAATATCAACTGGGCTCACGTCGGGTCGCTCGGCCATGTCGAAGAGCTGCTCCAGCAAATCGATGAGTTTCTGGGTTAAGCCACCGGCTTCACAAACAAAGGAGTCAATGCCATGACAGAGATGACCATTCATGAAACCACAGCCGCCTTCATCAACCATCTTCGGGAGAACGGCAAAAAGGAACGGACGCTCTACACCTACCGGAAGGACCTCGATCTCATCGAGGGATACTTCGGCAAGGACAAGAAGCTTCAGGAGCTGCGTATCACTCAGGTTGGAAAGTTCCTCAAATGCGATGCGCTGCTGAAGCTCGGAAATGGCAATGCCCGGGCCGAGAGAACCATCGCCAAGACCATCCGCGTGTTCCGGATGATGCTGGTTTGGGCTAAGGATACCGGACTTATCGATGAGCTCCCGCTGCCAAAGAGCACCCCGATGGGACACAGCAAGCAGACGGAGGTGATTGATGCCGAACAGCAGTGATCGACTGGAAGCGGCCATAGAGCGGTTCTGTGCCCACCTGTCGGCCGAAAACAAAGCGGTGGGGACTGTGACCGCATACCGTCGTGATCTGCGGCTGGTGGCCTGTGTGGCCGAATCCTTCCAGCCCGGACTTTGCTGCCAGGATGTGACACCCGGCCTGTTGGACAGTACCTTATCCTCGCCAGAGCTTTTAACTACAGACTCGGGACCAAGGTCACCGGCATCGGTGCATCGGTTGAAGGCGGCGGTCCGCTCATTCTTCACATGGACAACCGATGCCGGGCTTACATCTGAAAACCCGGCCCGGTCGGTTCGCATGAAAAGACTGGCGCAGAAGCCGCCGGTGTTTCTTACGGCTTCAGAAAAGAAGGCGCTGCTGAAAGAGGTCAAAGGCCGCACGGGCTTTGCCGGAATGCGGGACCGGGTCATGATCGAAGTCCTGCTCGGCACCGGCATCCGTATCGGTGAGCTTGAGGCGCTGGACATAGACGATATCGACCTCGATGCAAAGCATCTGAGAGTCAGAGCTAAAGGGAATGTGGTGCAGGTCAAGTTCATAAAAACCGACCTCCGCATCCTGCTGAAAAGATATTTGAAAGAACGATCCCGGCAAAGCACAGCGCCATGCAGCGCACTGTTTCTGTCCAATAGAGGAACACGTCTTTGCCAGCGGCAGATAGCCAACCGGATAGCCTTCTGGCTGAGAAAGGCCGGTATTGAAAAGAACCTGACTCCGCATGGTCTGCGGCATACCTTTGCAACCCACCTATACGGGGCCACCAGTGATCTGCTTGTCGTGCAGAGGGCGCTGGGGCACCGGGATATTTCAACGACCCAGATTTACACCCACCTTGTCGATGGCCAGCTCGAGGATGCTCTCGAAAGACTGTGACAGCATCCTTGGCCTGAACATCCGGAGCGGCTCCTGCTGCTCCTTTTTCGTTCCCGGGCCGCATATTAAAATTGCGGCATATGCTGTTATGCGCGAACAAGGCCATACAGGCCACTTTGGGATTTATGGCGTTATGTGCGCATAAGCCAATAAAGTTGATTTTCTTATGTATGGTCTTATGTGCATAGGATTGGAGGGAAGCGATGCTGAATCGATGGTTCGCACCTTCGATTCGGGAAATTTTGTTTAACTGAAATTTCCGGGAACACGTCTTATCTGAAATTCCTGTCATCTTGAGCCTCCATAACTGCCTAATCCTTCGCGCTCTTTCTTTTCGAGGCTCTGGTGTTATCTGAACTTTTTTTTGGCTTTTTCACGGAAGCGGTCTTCTGGGCTGAGGCTTCACTCACTTTTTCAAGAAGAGCGGAGGCCCATTCGGCCGGTGAAGCCTGTGAACCTTTCGGCTCTTCACCCTCACGGGCAATCTTGGTGGTCTTGAGATCCTTCATGTGACAGCGGATCATCCGGTCGAGACTCTCAGCGGCCTGTGTGTTTCCTTCGATCTGTGCCCGGACCAGCTTCACCGAGTAGATGCCCACCAGCTCGACCTGCAGGAAGTCGCTGGATTTGTTGAACTGAAAGTCCTCGTGCAGCTTTTCGATGATGCTGTCGAACATGACTTTTTCTTCCGGAGTCAGGCAGCGGTCGGCAAAGATGCCATGCTTGAGCGTGCGAAGGTTTCCTTCTTTAGCTCCCGCCTTGCTCTTTGCGTCTTCATGATCTGTTGGTCCCTGATTACGGTGCCAGCGATCCAGATTCTGTTCGTCTTTTTTTGTAACGCCCAAGGGTTATCTCCGGTTTATCAATTTTGTTTCCAAAAGTCGGGGTTCGGGGCGGAAGGCAGATTTAGCCCGTTTTCCCGCACCTCAAGCCTTACATACCGGAAGAGTCCTCAACCTGTCGGGTATCGGTTTCTTTTCTGTGGTCCGCGAGGATCTGATTGACCCGGCGACGTGTGATACCGGCAAGGCTGGCAATTTCATCGGTTTCGATTCCCTGACTTTTCAGGGCAATGACCAGCTGCCTGCGTTCCTTGTAAAAACTGCCCGGTGCTGGAATCCAAAGAATGCCGGAATGATGTTTCTGTACCTCCTTGAGCAGCTCTCTCGGGAGGATGTGTTCGGCATTGGCGTATTTCTTAATGCTCATGGTTACTCTCCACTTTCTTCAACCACGGCTGCGGAACATCCGGGTTGTGAAACCTGAGCGTGCTGGGACGCGGTGTATCCGGGCTGTGGATGATTTCGATATATCTTTCCGTCACGGCACCGATCTTCCGGTCACCGCCGACAAAGCAGACCAGCCCATAGTCCTGACCGCAGGGGAAGCGGTATCGTCCCTGATTCTGGTATAACCTGGCTTCAGACCATTTCCGGGACATGGCTTCCTCCTTGATGGCATCAACCTTGGCCAATGCGTCGGAGCTGACTTGCTCTATACAATTCCAAGCTTCGTTTGGCGGATAAATCCAGTTGTTCTTGGGAGGTTCTGCAGGTTTCTCGGGGTTTGCCGGAACATGGCGGGGAGCTTGGTAATTCTGTGGGCTGAACTGCCGGGATGCCTGCTGTAGAGATTCCTTGCCGAATTTCTGAACCGTGTATTCCTGAAGCGGGTTGAATCGGCTTTTCAGGCTTTCCCATGTTGATTCAGGAAGCTTACCGGCTTTGAAAGCGGACTGGGCTGCCAGCATGCGTGACCGGAGCCATGCGAAATACTCCGGCTCGAGACGTCGATAGGTTTTACCATTGTATTCAACGTCGCTGGCGGACGTGACGGCCCAGTCGAATTGTGCGGTATCCAGATCGGTGGATACAAAAAGCTCGGGCTCCGGTACGCTGCTGTCATTTTCAGCAGGCGGAGCAGCTTGTTGGGAAGGCTCACACTCAGGGGAATCAAGATGCGTGAGCATGGTTTGTAAAAGACTCATGGGTGACCTCCGGAAGTTCGGGTTTATTTTTCTTCCCGTTACTTACCGGAGCCGGAGCCTGAGTGTCGGATGGTAGAAAGCGTAGAAAGGGGTTTCTACGCCAAGAGACCTTTCTACACCCCCTTTCTACATCTCTTAACAGTAGTAATAGCAGTTAGTTATAGATATTTTTGTAGAAAGTGTAGAAAGGTATAGAAATATTACTCACGCATAGCCCCTTTTTTTCAGGTATGCCTTCATCCCATGGTTTGAAAAAATGAACAGTAAGGGGGAGTAATCTCTGAAACCTTTCTACACTTTCTACGCTTGCCGCGTAAAACCATATATAACAGTAACTTGCGCTGTAGAAAGGTGCTCTTTGGACATTCTACATTGTAGAAAGGTCTTTCTACACCGGCGGCCTTTGTAATGATTTTTACAGCAAACCGCCGGTTTCTAATCGTTTTTGCAGCTTGATAATTGTTTTTGCCGGAATGGCCGGGGATATAAACAAAAAGCCCGCAGAACTGAATCCACGGGCCTGACTGAGTGAAAGTATGAAGGGCGAAGTCTATTCGACTATCTGGATGGTATAGAGCTTGGTTCCGTACCGTTTCTGGCTGATGATAACATCGAATCCGGCCTCGCGGATGGTTTCAAGGTCGTTGGCAAAGCGCTGGGCAAACTGCCTCGATGAATCCATTTCAAAGCGCAGACCGAAATCTCTGGCCACACGCTTGAGCGCCACGAACAGCTCCCGGGACAACACCTCCTTGAGGCAGCCGTCTTCTTCAAACTGCACCTGATAGCGGGCAAGGAACTCCTGAGTGTGATCCACCCGGCGATCGTTATACATGTCTTTCCGATCGGCCTCCACGGCTGTTCGCCATGCCTTGAACAAAGTCGAGAGCGCTGTTGCCGTATGGTTGGATTCCCGGGCCGTTTCACGACTGGTCTGGTTGATGGTCTGAATCTGCTGCTTGAAGGCTGGAGCCAAAGTCGACATGCCCTGTTCGATTTGATCCTGAGATGATCCGGCCAGCAGCATCAGATACATCAGGCTGAGGTATTCGTTGCAGCGCCGCTTGTCATGGTTCCCAAGGGCCTCGTGGAGCAATTTCATCGCCTGTGTCCGCATCCCGTCTTTCATCATGGCCAGCACCTCGCTGGTCCGTTTCATCAGAGCGGAAATAATCAGATCCCGGTTGCGCTGCAGGGCTGCAATCACCTCCGACTCGATGAAGCAGTCGTTGCCCTGATTACCGATATCAAAATTGATCACAAAGCTACGGGACTGAATTTCGGACAGTTCGCCGCACAACGGCTCGATGCCGGTGGTATTGAGCAGGCACTTGGTCCGCTCGGTCACGGTCTCGCTGTCGGTGCCGCTCTTGCGTTTCTCCTTGGCAATGCCGGTGATGCTGGTCAGCATGAAGGTGGTCAGGTCCTCGGTCATCTGTTTGACCTCGATGTTGTCGAGGACGATAAGCGGATTCTGGGAACCGTCGGTGTAGTTGGCCGCATCGGTGGCTTTCTTGTGCTGGGGCTCACCGTAAAGCAGAGCCGAAATCAGCTTGCTGGCAGTGGTCTTACCCGAACCGGCCGAACCTTCAAAACGGGTCATAGGACGGGTTCCGGAAAAGTCGATCAGCAGAAAACAGGTCAGCCACGACAGAATCAGAAAACGGTCACCCTGCGAACAAGTCATATTGTTGATTAGAAGATCGACCAGCAGTTTGTCGGCTTCCTCCGACGAGGCATCCTTCAGAAACTTCAACGGCTTCATTTTGCGGGAGCCGTCGAGAATGATCCCGTCGGCGTTCCCACCGTTTTTCAGAATCTCGATGCCATCGGGTGTGATCCGGGCGATCTCATGATCCTGATTGTTCAGGTTGAAATAGACCGTGAAATTGGAAATGTCCGAATGCAGCCACGAGAAATGGTCTCGCACCTGACCACGAATCATCGCCAGACTCGGCAATACCTCGAAAAAGGTGCGACCGCCGTTGGACGTCGGAACCATGCCGGTGTGCTTGTATAGCATGGCCGCATACTGTCTTTTGCGTCCGCGATCGGGTGAATCCATCCAGTAGATGGAGTTGTCGAAATACATAAAAGGCTCACCTGTCTGGGTGTGAAAGAACTGGGCTCCATTGGCGGTAAACCAGTCATAGGCCGCTTCGGCTGCAGCGGTATAATCCGGAGCGCCATTTTCGAGCTCCGTATCGATCAGCACCTCGTCGACCCGGGCGCGGCACGATCCGGGCGGTGATCCGCTGAGGCGCTTGGCTTTCTTCTTTTCTTTCTTGGCACTGTCCCGTCGATTCTGCTGGACAGAGCGAACCTGTTCTTTCAGTGTCGCCATTGGAACCGCTTTACCCAGCCGTTCCTGAACCAGTTTCAGCAGACGGCTTTGCTCCAGCGGTGAATGAGCCGAAATTTCGGCTAGAACCGGCTCGAGCTGGCGGTTTCGCTCTTCCTCCGGGGCATCCTCGGGTAAGCTTTGAATGCCGAACTCAACCGGCGTACTGGCCGCAGAAAGCAGCTCATCAAATTCGGCCTTGCCATTACCGGAAGCAAAGAAGTCGTTCACATCGATCTTGGCGTTGGCCAGTAGCGTTTCTGCCTCCCGGATATCCTCGTCTGAGTGGCCTTCGAGTAATTTGGCCAACTCCCGGGGACCGACAGCTGCCGTCAGGCTGAACCGCTCCTGCAGTTCCTGACGTGCCTGCTGCTGGGACTCATTCAGTGGAATAGTAACCAGCTTCGTATCAATCTTGTGTTCGGCCAGCGTGCGAGCAGTCTGTAAGGCTCCCTTGAGTCCGGCCTCCGAGATTTCATTGTCCTGACAGATATAGACGGTCTTGAGCCCGCGCATCTTCGGGACCAGACGCTCCCAGTCTGCAGCTCTGATTCGTACCGTCACGGGAGAGAGCGCGGAAAATCCCTGCTGCATCAGAGCGATGCAATCGGTCACGCCTTCGGTAATGATGATGTGATCAGGCTTGCCCAGCAGACAGTCTTCATTGAACAGCACCGCATTGTTGATGAATCGGGCAACATAAGGGCGTTGATGTTCATCGTGAACCGGCAGCTTCTTGTACTTTCCCTGTTCCCAGTTTGCATCCGATGTCCATGGTGTCTTGCGGCCAATCATGAACACCACACGGCCACGGCTCCAGTATGGAAAGATGATGCGTTTCTCAAAAAACGGATTCAATCCATCCTGACTGGTCGGGCGAAAGGCTCCTGTAGCGGAAAGCTCCCGTTTGCTGAAGCCATGATCGCCGGAGCGCAGGGCGGCAATGACACCCGACTCATTGTCAGCAAAACCGATCAACAGGTCGTCGATGGTCTCATCACTGATGGCGTATTTTTCTTTCAGCCAGGTCAGCGCCTCCTGATTTTCCTTGAGCCGCTGGTGATAATAGCGGGCCAGCTCGGTCAGAGCATCTTTGACCCGGATCTCAAACGAGCGATCATTTTCCGTCTGCTCCAAGCGTTCCTGCGTGAGACCATAACGCGACAACGGCGGCATTCCGGCTTTTCCAGCGAGGAAGTCACGGGCCTGCCGATGGCTGTCGGGCATAGGGCCGGATTGACCGGCAGTAACCGTTCCCGATTGAACAAACTCGACGAGCTGCAGGACATCTCCACCCACACCGCAGCCGAAACAATACCAGCCCTGTTTGTCGAGCATCACATGAAGCGAGCGACGGGACTGGCTCTGATGGTGCGGGCAATCACACTGGAGCCGCTGCCGGGATTCCTGCGAGATTCTTCCGGCCAGTAGATCCTTTGCCACATCACCGATATCGAGCTCGGTTATCAGGCGGTAGTATTCTCTGACATTATCTGAACCGCCCATGCTCATAATGCCCCCGCACAAGCTGACTGCTCTTCAGGGCAATTCACATTGTTCAAGAGAATGGATAGAAAGGTCTTGCGGTCATCCACCTGACATTTCTTGGCGCAATTGCGGATGCCCCAGCGGTCACCCAGCACAATCGCCGTCTTGCGGGCACGGGTAACACCGGTGTACAGCAGGTTGCGGTGATGCATGAAGGAATGCGCCTTATGGACCACCACGACAGCGCAGGGAAATTCCGATCCCTGAGTTTTGTGGATTGTCAGCGTATATGCCAGCTGGATGTCCTGAAGGTTCGGTGAGCCTTTTTCGATTTCAACCGCCACACCCTCGAAATCAATCAACAGCGTGCCGTTGGACAGAACATCGACCACATGACCGATGGCTCCGTTCATGACGTTCAGGTCATAGTTGTTGCGGGTCTGAATGACCTTGTCGTGTTTCAAAAATGGTGACCGGCGACCGGGTTGTGTTTCCGGAACATTCACATTCCAGAGCCGTTTCTGGATAAGCCGCTGCAGGTCTTCATTGAGTGATTTGGTTCCCAGCGGCCCCTTATGCGTCGGGGTCAACACCTGTACGTCCTTGATCAGATCAAATCCAAGGGCATCGAGTCGCTTGTCAAAGAGGTCCAGCAGGAAATTGCGGGCGGCACCCGGGTCGGTGAACTGATCTGCCAGATACCAGTCTCGGCATCCCTGTGTGCTTGCCTCGCTGGTCTTTCTGACTTCTCCTTTGAGAATAGCGGTGCTGTTTTCCTTCAGGACACCGGCCTGCCTGACCACCTTATCCAGAATGACCGTGGGGATGGCATTTGAGTGAATCAGATCCCGAAGGATATTTCCCGGACCGACCGGCGGCAGCTGGTTGTGGTCTCCCACAATGACAATAGCCGTTCTGGCAAAGTCGACCGCATTGAAAAGGTGCCACGCCAACGGAACATCCACCATGGAAAATTCATCGATGATCAGCATGTCGGCATCGATGGGATTATTGCTGTCCTTGGAAAAGGACTTGCCGTCATAGCCAAGCAGGCGATGGATGGTGGTTCCGGTGCGACCGCTCACTTCCTCGAGTCTCTTGGCCGCTTTGCCTGTCGGCGCGGATAAAACCACCTCCAGATCGCACTCTTCACATACCGCGTTGATGACCGATACGGTGTAGCTCTTGCCCGATCCGGCTCCACCGGATATCAGGCTGATGGAATGCTGCAACGCAGAGTGAACCGCTTCGAGCTGCTTTTCGTTGAGTGTTTCCGCCTGACGCAGAATTAGCTTCTGCAGATTGCGGGTCGATTTGAAATGAGGGTTCGAGGCATCCGCCTTGGTGAAAATGGCGGCGATGTCCTGTTCCATTTTCAGGATATCGGAAAGCGCCACCAGAAAACGTCCCGCGTGTGATTCACAGGAAAGCAGTCTTTCACTGATCAGGTTGTCCAGCGATGCTTCGATACGGATGCGGCTGTCCAGATTATCCATCACCAGCAGCAGATTGGCCTGATCAACAAGGTCCTCGTATTCGACCCAGCAGTTTCCCTGATCCAGCGCCTCGTGCATGCAGTACTGAATACCGGCACGGATTCTTGGCGTGTGGTCTTTGGGCGTACCCAGTTTGCGGGCAATCTTGTCGACTTTCTTGAAGCCGAATCCCCGCAGTTCCCGGATGAGGATGTAAGGATCGGCTTTAAGGATTTCCAGACAGTTGCCGCCCAGCTTATCGACCAGCGTGGTTACCTGATGGTGGGTCAACCCAAAGGCGGAGAGCCATGCCAGGACGGCATTGACGCTGCGGTTTTTACACCATTCATCTTTGAGACGATTAGCGGCATCGAGGGAAATTCTGGCTTTTGATGCGATGATCTCCGGGGATTCAATCAGGGTCTCCTCAAATGAATCTCCGAACTCTTCGACAATAAGGCGGGCTTTGGCAGGACCAATCCCTTTGATATCCGGGTGATTGGCCAGATAGTGAATCAATCCTTCTGGGTTCAAATCAAGATCGTGCTCCATGGCATCGACCTTGAACTGACGACCATATTTCGGATGGGTGGCCCACGTCCCCAAAAGGACCACAGGCTGGTTTTCACGGGCAAACAGGTTTCCGGCAAACTGGATTTCCTCTCCGGTGGCGGTGAGCAAACGGCCTGCTGAAAACTTTGGCCCGGCATAATAAACTCTCTCTATTCTTCCCCGGAGTTTTGCCGGGGAGTTTGTTTTTCTTGGCATTGAGCGAACCTCCGGTGAAAGCGCATTAAAAACTCTTCAACAAACCGGCAGGCTGCCTGACGGTCTGAACAGAAATAAACGGGCACACCGAAGTCGATGATGATGGAGGCAATGGTTCCTATGAGGGCGTTTGGATGGGCGTCGCTCTGGTAGCAGGCACCGAGAACATCCCGGTAATTGGCCTCAACGACGACACAGGCTGCGTCATAATGCCGGAGCTTTTCCAGCTCCTTGTGAAAACGCTTTCGGCCTCGGATGACAGTGGAAACAAAATCCGCCATGGACTTCCTTTCCACCGCCACCCGGGTCTCGAATCCCTCGATGGAGTAATCTCCCGCCGGGAGGGCCTTGCGGATTGACGCAATAGATTCCGAATCAAATCCGTAAGGCTCCTGTTCCCGGGTATCAACGACAACGGTAACCATGCCCATCCTCAAAACGGAATCATGTCGTCCACATCGTGACCGGCCGACGGTGCTGCGGCATCTTCATCCGAAAGCACAATCCGGCGGTTGAAGTAGATGTTCTCGAATTCGTTTTTCGTGCGCTTGGTCACCTCGAGACCGACATCCAGAAGGGTTTCCAGTTTGCCCGGGAGGTCCGAAAGTTTGTCCATCTGCAGGCCGCAGGTATAGAGATCCTGCTTGAGCCATTTCACATTGTCTTTGCTGGCAATGACGTTGTTACGCCAGAGCAGACGGCCTTTATGGGTGGGACCCAGAATCTTCAGCGCCCACTTGAGCATGGGATTGCCGGAAGTTTCCGAGCGGGTCAGTTCCACGCGATCGACCTTGACCTGATATTTCCCGTCGGGAACAGCTTCAAAGTCCTTTTCTTCAACATCCGCAGAAACGAAATCATCGTCGAACTGCGCGAGATCCATGGTGTCATCGTTATTCCAACTCATTGTCATTACTCCTTATTTTGAGGTTTAGCCGTTGTGGCTGGCTCCGACTTAGTCCGGGCGGCACTCACCGCTGAACCGGCAGCCGTTTGATTGAAAGCTTTCAGGAAGGTCGGGAAATCCAGAGGGATCATCTCCGGAAGTCGGCCGGTTCGATCTCCGGCGTCGTAATTGGGGCTTGGCTTGGTGCGCATCACCCGCTGATACATGGGCTTGCCGTCGTCACCGGTTTTCATGTCCAGATCACAGAACAGGATCAGGTCCACCAGACCGGTGACCAGTTTGCGGGCCTTGTCCGGCAGGGTCGGCACAATGCGAGTGTGCTTACCAGTGCGTGTCTCGATGTCACGCTCGTGGGAATGGGAAATGAGGATCAGGCCGTAAGGCAGGAATGCCAGCTTGTTGAGAACACGCTGAAATTCATTGTTGATCAGGGCATAGCCTTTTCCGTAGCCAAGATCGGACTCATGCTCGATCTTGAACTTCTTGCAGACATAATCCGCACACATGCGGTAAGCGTTATCCACCGTGTCGATGACGATGGTCTTGAAATCGTGTTTGCCTTCCGCAATTTCGGCACACGCCTGCAGAAGGTCGTCCCAGCAGGTAATAGGCGCTTCGAACACTTCGAGGGCGTTCAGGCCCGGTTCCGTGGCCAGAAACAGGGCGTTCTCAGCATGGGAGCACCAAGTGCTCTTGCCAATTTTGCTTGGACCGTAAACCAGTGCGGTCAGGTCGTTCAGGTGTGCTTTCGGTTTGGTTTTGCTTTTTGGAAGCATGATTTATCTCCTTGTATGGTTTGGGTTAAAAAACAGGGGCAGCGTCTTCACTTGCTCCATCCCGCAGCTCTTCGTGCGGGAGCACCCGTTGGTAATGGTTTTCAATGACGTTGGGGTTCTCACCGCTTCGGCACAGCGGGAAGTAGGGACAGGCGCGTCCATACTGAAAACAGAAGGCCGTATTGCGGTAGAAGGTGTTGCGGCGACGGGCATCCAGCATGGCTTTGGATAATTCCCAAAGCTCACTGCGGAGCTCGTCGAATTGATCGCGGGAGATGTAGAGCAGCTCCCGGTGAAACATGCCGGGTTCGAGGTATTTGTCTTTGAGGCGCTGCTGAAAGACATCATCCGGCTCGGGCATCTTGCGCTTGGCGCTGCTCTTGCCGGTTTTGGATTTGGCAATCAGCTCTGCACGGCGGGATTCAAACTCAGCTTCCGTTTCGCCTTTGCTCTGGCGGAGTTTGGCTTTGACCAGCACGTTGTAGATGATGCCGGAAATACGGATGCCTAGGGTCTGCTCCAGATACCACGCATAAATGATGATCTGAAAATCAGTCCAGAGCCGTTCCAGATAACCGGCATCGATTTGGGATGCGGTCTTATGCTCCAGCAGGAAGTATTGACCATCCTGTTGGACCAAACCGTCCACCTTGCCAGCCAGCACGAAACTTCTCGATGCGGCGTTGGTATCCGGATTGACGATGGGACCTTCGAAGGTCTTCTCCAAAGCAACCACGTCAAAATCCTCGACGGGATACTGCTCCGAGTATGAACTCATCATCGCAGTGGCCAGATGCCAGTCCGCGAGCTGATGGTCATCCTGTGCCCGGTTGGCATAGACCTGATCGATGTGTTCGAGAACCTTTTCGAGTTCCCGCTGGCCATGCCAGATTTCAAGGCAGTCGTGGATGACCGATCCGAAAGCCAGGTTGTGATCCCGCTCCAGAGGAACAAGGTCCCTCAGGTAGCGGTATTCACAAGCCTTGCGGCAATTGCGGAAGAGCCGCCACATGGAATACGTGGTGGTCATCAATTCGCTCATACCGCCACCTCCATTGCTGAAGGTGCTTTTGCATTGCAGGCGCATCCGCCACCGGCGGGTTCACGGTCGATCATGACCGCACGCTCGCCGTATTCCTTGGTGGCGAACCCGGTAAAGATGCTCGCCAGATCACAGCCGACCTTGGTCGCGGCATCGATAAAGCAGGTGCGGTTCTGCTTATCCAGATTGAAGCGGGATTCCATCCTCACTCTGGAGTGTCCATACATGCTTTCCACAGCCAGCAACGCCAGCATGAAGGTATCTTCCAAGTCCTGAGCCGGGACCGACTGATCAAAGCGATACTTGTAAGTTTCCATTGTTAATCTCCTGTTGTTTCTCAGGTTTTCTGTTTACCGAGGCCCCGGTCGTCCGCTTCATGCGGCACGATGCTTACTTACCGGAACCCCGGGCGATGCGTCGGTCGATCAGAGGTATTCTTCCAATCCGCCATCCCGGAATGCGTCCCGCAGCCTGGTCAGTTTCCCGTAGAGGGTGCTGCGCGGAACGCCCATCTCCCTTGCGATTTCAGCCATGTTGCTCGACTGCAGTTTTTCGCAGAGGTCTTGCAGGTCTTCCGGCAGTGCGGCAATGACCCGTTCGAGGTCGAAGCGGATGTCGTTCTGGCGCTGCTCGTTGGTGTCACGGCCGTGATGTCCCATCTGTCCATCACTGCAGACCTGCTCGATACGCTCGGCGGAATCGTTATCTCCGCCCGGAATGGGATCGTTGAGAGAGGCTGTGCATTTGCGCCAGTCCCGGCATTGCGCGAAGCGGGCTTCCAGAATGGTCGAGATCCGCCGCTCAACGATGCGGGTCATGAAGGTTGTCTTTTTGCCCTTGGCTGGGTTGAAGTGCTTCATCCTGCCCAGCAGATCGATCATCAGTTCCTGCTCGAGATCCTGCCGATCGTCTTCTGTCAGTCCGGCTTTACCCACCAGTTGTCTTGCCTTGTGCCGAATAAGGTCTGCGGCATAGCCATCGATGCCGTCATAGGAATTTCGATAAAACATTTGGTCCTCCTCGGAGCGAGGAGGAGCACCGCGTGGGTGTCGGCACGGGCCGGAAACAGAGGAAGGAGCTGATCCAACAAGCGGAGCGTCGCAGGTTCGCCTTTTCTGCCACCTGACGTGCTGATAAACACACGGTCAGGTTTGGCTCGGCGACACCCACAACAGCCTCCGCCTTGCGTCCAGCTTGTTGTCGAAGTGTCTAAATTCTCAGTTTGTTATGCTGCCCGTTCCTCGATGCGGATCAGGAATGGCAGCCCATGCTTGATTTCAAGATGACGGATGATTCCATCGCCCATGCCGGTCAGGTGTTCGATAAGAGCGAGCACCTCCTGCTTCAGGGTGAAGTCATCCTTGGCCAACTCCGGACGATTGCCGTTCTGGCCGCCCAGTTTGATTTCACGCTCGATGATGGTGTCTTCGGTGAGTTCGGGATTTCCGCCCACAACCGGTATGTTGGAAATGCGCCCGAAGTTGATTTGCTGCATCAGCTCGATGAGCTTTTGCTGCGGTTCGTTTAGTTCTGTCTTCTTGATCTGGTTCATGCCGAACCTCCTTTGTTAAGGACCTCCCGGAAGACAGGTCCGGCATGATTTCTCCGGGTGAGGTCGTGAACGTTTTTCTGTTCACCAGACCTGTCACCCTTCTTTGGCGAAATTTCGTTGGGCCACTGAAATTTCACCCAATGCAGATGCGCTGGGATTGGCTAATGCGTTGAATTTGAGGGGGATTTGATGGGGTAAGGCGGGGAAAAATTTCTTAACTTTTTTTGCCTGTCCTCAGTGAAATTTCGTTGAACTCACTCGTCAGGGCATAAAAAAAGCCGACACGAAGGTCGGCTGTTGGGGATGGTTTGTGAGATTGCGATCAGCAGAATCCAAAGAACGTTCTTTGCTCGCTCCAGTCGAGCGGGAATGTTTTCACCAGCTTTGATAGTGAGAGTCCGCTGGGCTCTTCACCGTTAATGATGGCTTCGACAATGTCCGGCGCGAGTGTGGTCAGTTTCAGGGTTCTGGCCACATAGGAGGAGTCCACATCGAGATCCCTTGCCAGCTCGCTGATTGACTTTATCTCGCCGCTCTCGAGGATGTCCGCCCATGAAAAGGCTCGGGCCAGCGACTGGACAATGGCCGTTTGAACGGTTTCCGGCATGCCCTCATTTTCACCGTCCAGCGTATCCGGCGTGAACACCATTTTGCGGCCACGCATTCTTCGGATGAACATGGGGATATGTATATGCAGATTCCCGCTGTCTGAAAGTTTGATGGTTGGTTTGATCTTTTTCATCAGCTGTTACTCCTTTCCCTGACTTCACAGGCCAGACCGGCCAGCTCGGTGACAAGGTTTGTAAGGCCGTTGGTTTTCAGTTCCATGTCGATTCCTGTCTCCCGGATTTCGATGGTTTCCACCAGCAGCTGGATCAGCCGGTTGCGCTCGAGGGGGAACAGGTCCTCCCAGAAGGTTTCCACGCTCTGAAAGGCTTCGGATACATCACCCTCGGAAATCTGCTCCGTATCGATCACCCTCAATCGGGCCGATACGTTGGTGAGCTGTTTGGTTAAATCGACGGCCTGCTGGTTGACCAAGGGCAGTCGGCTATTCCGGTCGGGATCGTCATTATCGGGCGACATCAGTTTCAGAGCTTCCTGTCTGACGCTCTGCAGGGATTGTTCGAGCTCCTTTTTCTGGCCCTGCAGGCGTTCGCGCTCTTCGGCCTCGATTTCTCTGGCGGCAAAGTAGGTCTTGGCCACCAAGGTCGGCGTTCTGAATACCGCTCCCAGCTGATCAAGCACCACCGACTCGATGTCACCGGCAGGAACCCGCTTCAAGGGGCATCGGCTGACAGCGCGTTTGGTATCCTTTTCACATATATAATAGGAGTAGCGCCGGTCGCCCTTGTTGGTATAGGTAATGCCCATGGCGCTGTCGCAGTGGCCGCACCGGATCACGCCACTCAGGGGCGAGACCATTTTCACCCGGGCTTTGCTCATCTTGGTTCGATTGTTTTCCGAGAGCAGCGCCTGAACCTTGTCCCAAGTATTCTGATCGATCAGGGCATCATGCTCCGCCGGATAGTTTTTGCCTTTGTAGGCAATCTCCCCGATATAGAGCCTGTTGTTGAGAAGGCGGTAGACCTGAGCCGTGTTCCATTCGGTACCGACCCGTTCTTTTCCTTTCTTGGTGGTCCATGATTTGGTTTTGTATCCCTGTTCGTTCAGCTCCTGCGCCACTTTCTTGGCTGATCCCACCTGCGTATATCGCCTGAAGATGAGTTTTATCAACGGGGCTTCGCTCTGGTTGATCAGCAGCTTTTTGTTTTCCCGGTCCACGTCATAGCCGAGTACCGCAGGTCCTCCGCAGTATTTTCCCCTGCGTTTTGCGGCGGCCACCTTGTCCCGGATACGCTCTCCGATGACCTCACGCTCATACTGGGCAAAGGTGATCAGGATTCCCAGAAACATGCGCCCCGTCGAGTCGGTGGTGCTGAAGTGCTGGGTGACGGATACAAAGCTCACTTCCTTTTCATTGAAGAGCTCGATCATCTTCATGAAGTCCAGCAGGGATCGGGATAGTCGGTCGATTTTGTAAACGACGATGACATCAATCTTACCGGCATCGATATCCGCCAGCAGTCTCTGCAGTGCCGGGCGTTCCATGGTCCCACCGGAAAAGCCGCCGTCATCATATCGGTAAGGGATAGCCTTCCATCCCTGTAGCTTCTGACTTTCGATGTAGGCTTCACCGGCCTCCCTCTGGGCGTCGAGTGAATTGAACTCCTGATCCAGACCTTCCTCGTGGCTTTTGCGGGTATAGATGGCGCAGCGGAGTGTTTTGCGCTGGCCGTTTTGCGTATTGTTATTATTAAGCATTCGGACCACCTTCCTTTTTTCTGTGACTGTTCTTCAGGCCGAAAAAGATCTTGCCGTTCCAGCGAGTGCCTGTGATTTCCCTCGCTATGGCGCTCAGTGATCTGAAGATGCGGCCGTCGTACTCAAAGCCACTTTCCCGGGCGATCACTTCATAGCGCTGGTCGTTCCAGATCCGGACAAACCGGGTGCCCGGCAGGATGGCTTCCTGTGATTTTCGCTCCTCCGGAATCTTGCGGATGACCGTTGCCACCGGATCGGTCTCGGCAACTTTCTTCAGGTGGGATTTGGCCTGCTCCGACAGGCCGCCGTAAAAGAGCTCCTGAATCCGGTGCGCCAGCCGTTTAACCAGAAACTGCTTCTTGTACTGGGGTGGCTCGGTTCCATAAAGGTCCAGCCATTTCTCTCTGAGCTGATCAAGGCTCATGTTCTGGAGCGTTGCCAGTTGCCTCAACACCGATGTCTTGGTCGGCTCCGTTTTTTTGTTTTTCAAGTCATTCATTTTCAACTCCTTATATTCGATTACAGGACTCGGTTGTCATGAATGACGCTCTTTCTGGCAGAAGAATCAAGTCCTTCTCCGAAGGTTCCGGAAGAATCTGCAACATTCTTTAAGTTGTTGGCATTATTGGCCTTACGATACCGACTCCTGAGTGCGGCAATGGCCAGAATGGCCGCAATGGCATCCAGCCGCTGTTCCGGGTTAATGCCTTCAGCATCCGGCAGTTGGGCGTCGGTCAACTGGTTTGAGTAAGGGTTTTCAGGTGCTAATTCCACATCAAGCATAAGGGCCTCCGTTGGGCCGGTGCCGATGAGGGAAGCTGCGGGTGCCAAAAACAAAAGGCGGTTGGGATGCGCGTTTTTCAGCACCCACAACCGCCTCTGCCTGGCATCCGGCCAATTGTCTGGTTTCTAACTCATGTCCGAGGCGAACCCTCGGAACTTTCGGAGGTTACTTACCGGGAGGGGTTTCAATCCGTCGGAAGTTTTATTTATAAGATTTCTTGACCTGATGGATATAAGGTCTTATATTTATATGTTATTCGGCCCAAACTGGGGCTCTCTGTCTTTTAAAGGAAGGAGGACGCTATGGGCAGAAACAGAGAAGACGACATTACGCCGTTGCAGCAGGAAACACTTGATGAAATATGCCGGTACGTTTCAGCCAAAGGGTATCCGCCGACGGTTAAAGAAATGAGCGAAACATTTGGAATCAGTCACGCCAGTGTGCATGACCGGATCAACCAGTTGGTTCGCAAAGGTTATTTGAAAAGAGAGGAAGGTAAAGCTCGCGGTCTGACCGTGACCAAGCATCCTCAGACAAACGCGGTCGCCCTTGTGGCGGTTCCGATTGTCGGCACGGTTGCAGCCGGTCATCCGATTTTCGCTCATGAGAACATCACGGGCGAGGTTCTGGTGGAAGCATCCGTTGTCGGATCAGGTAAGTGCTTTGCCTTGTACACACAGGGCGACAGTATGATCGATGCCGGAATAAACGACGGCGACCTGATCATTGTGAGGCGTCAGCCAATTGCCGAGGACGGTGATATCGTTATTGCTCTGCTTGACGATGAAGCCACGGTCAAAAGGCTGAAAATTGATAATGAGCTCATCGAGCTGGTCCCGGAGAATCCGAGGCTGAAACCGATCAGGGTCAAACCTGAAGATGAATTGAGGATTCTCGGCAAAGTGGTGGGCCGTAAACGAATTTGAGAGAACACTATGTAAGGACAGCTATAAGCTAAAAAAAACAGGAGAAATTAATGGCAACTTTAAACCTTCGCCGCTTTTCGAAGCCGGAAATGCTCCGGAAGATCGACCGGAGCCATCTGATCACATTTTTTGAGCCCTACACCGAGTATCTATCCGGGCGAGGGATAGAGTTGCCATCGGCAGCCGCAGAAAACGGACTGGACTATACAGTCATGAGTAATGTGCTGCTGAACCCGAACACCAGCACACCGCCAGAGATGTCGGAAGCGCTCTATTACATTAACGAGATGTCGACTCCTGAAGGATTCGACCTGATACAGGAGGCCATTGCCGACACCGAGATCGATGTCAGCATTTCAGAAGATGCCGCTTACGGTGACCTGGCTCTGCAGGTCTGGGTTCAGGACCGCAATATCATCGAGCGTCTCCATGCCGAGCAGTTCCTGTTTCGCCCACGATCCTTTGAATATTTCAAATGCACCCGGGAAACCATTCCGGACTTTGAAGAACCGAGCGAAGAAACCATTGCCGCCCTCGAAGCAGATCTGGATGAATGGTTTGCCAAGAAACGCCGTGGCCGGGCTTCAAAGGTATTCAGCTATGTGAAAGATGATTTTGTTTGGTTCCTTGTCCGTCATGGGGAACCTTTCACCCGGGAGTCGATTATTAAGGACGGTGAATCCAAAAGCCTGTTCTATCGGCCGGAAAAATATGACGTGCTCGTTTACAACCCGGAGAATGGTGAGATCCGGATGAACGCACGCTCCAAGGGAGAAAAGGAGCTTTACCGCACCAAATTTGGCCTTCATCTTTTCGGTGACAGCGAGTTTTTTGATGGCAAAAGCAAATTCACTCTGGAGCCGTTGAGGGAGTCAGGTTCAGCTTCCATCCTCTGTGATGATGTTGAAGGGATTGATTGGGTGCGTCTGAAGGAGTTCCAGATCTTCCGTGGCGGAACACATAAAGAGATCGAGATCCGCAAAGCCGAAGATGTCTTTGCTTCATTGGAAGAGCGGGATCGCAGTATCCCCAATGGCGGCCGATTGAGCAAAGCCAGCTTCCAGATCAAGTTTACCGATTCCAAAACACCACGAACCGTCACACTTAGCTCCGGGAACCGGGCTCAGTTCAAACGGGACGATGATGCCGAAGTCCTGGAAAAATGGCTGATTCGCCGTGGATTTGTTATTTCCGGCGCGGAGGACGACGGTGAGTGAAACCCGCCTGTGGCAATTTTTGGAAGAGCACCCGAAGCAGAATGCTGCGTGGTGTGAATGGCAGGAGGCGTTTGGCGGCTGGGAGTCCTTCAGTGGACTTGAAACGAAGTTCCTGCAGCTGACCAATCAGCGTGCGTCTGCGGTCAATTGCAGAACCGACTGTGGACTGGGCTGCCCCAGAAAAGTTGTCGAGCATGCCGCCGATGATATTGTTGCGGTGTGCCCTGAGCAGGAAGAGAAGCCATATAGTCTGAACAAAAGGGATGTGCTGGTCTATACATTGAACCGGTCATCGTTCCACAAAAGCATCTGTGCCGGGCTTGGAATCACACGAAATGAAAATTCACTGGACGGCATTCCCGGTGTTTTCCGTCTGGGGGATTACACGCCGACCGCCGGTTTCAATTTTCCGGTTTACCTGACCTTCAAGAATGACCCGGACGAACTTCTCGAAAGCGTCAGGAATATCAGCCTGCTTGGGCAGAACCCTTATGCGTTGCTCATTCCAACCCGCAAGCAACTGACACCCCGGGCCGAGGATCTCCTGAGCCGGAGTGGTTCAATATGTATCGTGTTGAGCGAGGATTTTTCCATTCAAGCCAATGGCAGCCTGAAAGCTCTCAGGCCAGCGACCGATGTATTTGCAACCTTTCAGGCTGATGTACCTGAACCGGATTCTGGAGGAATGGTCCATTTCGACACACCTGCCGGTATCAATTGGAGCGGTATCACCATCAAGTTTACTGACGGCCACACCGTTTCCATCCGCACCACAAAATCACACGGCCAGTACAATTACACCCAGATGGGAATGGCCAACACCAGAAATGGCAACCCGACCATTCCTTGGGAGCTCCTCAGAGTTTTTGCCGAATCACGCGGCCAGATTGATTGGCAGAGCCAGCATGCGTCTTTCAAGGTCAAGGACCAGAAACCGCGCCTGTCAAAAAAGCTCCGGGAGTTTTTCCGGCTGACAGACGACCCGATTGAATACCTGAAGGAAGAAGGCTGCTATCGTTGCCTTTTTATGATCAAACCCGAGGGGGATGACGACTCAACCTATATCAACGAGGATGCGCTCTATGAATAAAGTCAGACCGTCGGCGGAGCAGGTATCCATGTATCTGAAGCGATGGGATTCGCTGGATAATTATGTGCTGCAGGAGAGTAGCCTCAGAAAACTGTTCGCTGAGACGTACCCCCGAAATGTCGATATGGATGATGTCCTGATCAAGGTCTGTTCGCTGAACGACTTTTACAGCACGAACATTTTTTCACCATTTACCGTTGCCCAACACATAGTCGATCTGGATATCGATCAACGCCTTGGCAACCGGGATCTGACTCTCGTAAACGACATTGCCGTGGTTAAGGTTAACGGCCAGAAGACCATCAATTTTTATTCGTTTGCCACCAAGTATTGCAGCCACCATTTCCCAGAGGACTATCCGATCTATGACAGCTTTGTGGAAAAGATGCTCATGCACTTCAAGCGGGCGGATAAATTCTACAAGTTCAAGAAGGACGACCTGAAGCACTATCCGACATACCACGCTATTTTAATGGAGTTCAGCAGGTTCTATGGGCTGGAAGGTTTCACCCTCAAAGAGGTCGACAAGTACCTCTGGCAGGCGGGCAAAGAATACTTTCCCAAGCAATACTGACCGCTGGAAATCTGAATAAATATCACTTCCCGAAACCTGCGAGAGACTTTTAGTTTGTGAAAATGGCTGGTTTGACCCGACCATTCGATGTCTTAACACAACCGCAAAATACCGTCATTCGGCTAAATGCTTAATCTGAAAGAATATCTGTAACCGGACGCGTATCGGACCCTGTCCGAAGAATACAGAGAATACCGCCCCAAACAGAGAATGAACGTCGGGAGAATGGAGAGAATCTGGTGGCTGGAGAGAGGTTCTGGAAAGATGTCAAAACGGCCGAAACCCTTTGAATACAAGGGGAAAAAGAAAACCCGCCTACCCAGAGAATCACTCTGGAGAGACGGGTTGTCTTTTTCAAAATGGTGGAGGCGGCGGGAGTTGAACCCGCGTCCTAAGAACATTCCCTCTGATACATCTACACTTATAGTCCGCGTCTTTGTACGTCAGGTTTTTACCGGCGGACGGGGTTCGCCTGACGTCTTTTATTCTGCATTATTTTCGGTTGCTGTCGCCGCATGGGAAAAGAAAAACCGGGCAACAGGTCCCTATCACTCAGCTGGTCATCGCTGCTGCCTGAGTGAGGCAACAACAGCGATGTGCGTCTCGAGGACGCATGACTTTAGCATAAGCTGCTGTTAAGCAGCTACAGCCATTTCATAGTCGTCTGCATTTATTGTTTTGGTTGATGATTTACGAGGCCAACAACCATCCTCGAAGTGCAGTATCAAAGATCTCAATTCCCAGTCGAAACCGGTGCGCCCCCTTGAAGGACTGACAGAAAATAATCCTTTATTGCGTGTCTGTCAAACGGATTTATCGGTAATCTTTGTGTTTGTTGACGCGATGCATTTCCCGGTTGGCGTCTTTCTCCTTGAGGCTCTGGCGTTTGTCGTAGAGGTTCTTGCCCTGGCCGATGCCGATTTTTATCTTGATCCGGCTGCCTTTGAAGTAGAGGCTCAAGGGAATCAGCGAGAACCCTTTCTCCCTGATCTTGTTTGCGATTTTCCGGATCTCCGCTTTGTTTAAAAGCAGCTTGCGGGGACGTTCCGGGTCGTGGTTGTCGTTGTAGGAATAGGTGTAGGGGCTGATGTGCATTTGAAGGACGTGGACCTCGCCCTTGTCGTTGACCCGGGCATAGGCGTCCTTGAGGTTCACGTTGCCGTTGCGGACGGATTTGACTTCCGATCCGACAAGAACGAGCCCGGCTTCGTATTCGTCGCTGATGGTGTAGCTGTGCCAGGCTTTTTTGTTGACGGCGATCTGCCGGATTTTCTTTTCCTGTTCCAAAATCGAAAGATCTCCTAAGGGGTTAGTCGGCGATGGGGGCATCGCTTGAGGCAAGCAGCCGGGAGATGTCTGAGACCGTGTTCTGCGTGAACACCTTACGGGTCAGCTCCTCGGCGTCTTTCCGGTTGATCTTCCGGATTCGGTCCTTGACTTCAGGGATGCTCTGGGGCGTCATGCTGATTTCATCGAGGCCCATGCCGATGAGCAGGGGGATCACGGCGGGGTCTGACGCCATTTCGCCGCACATGAAAACGCTGATGCCTTTGTTTCGGCCAACATCCACCACATGCTTGATCATGCGAAGGACCGCCGGATGGGTGGGCTGGTAAAGATGGGCCACCTTGCGGTTGCCCCGGTCGATGGCCAGCATGTACTGGGTCAGGTCGTTGGTGCCGATGCTGAAAAAATCGACCTCATCGGCCAGGGTGTCAGCCATCAGGGCCGCCGAGGGGATTTCGATCATGATGCCCACCTCGATGTCGCTGCGGTGGGGGATGTTTTCTTTTTTCAGGGACCGGGCCGCGTCGTGGAGAAGCTTGCGGGCGGCCAGGACTTCTTCGAGGCCGGATATCATGGGAAACATCACCCGGATGTTGCCGTGGGCGGCGGCTCTTAAAATCGCCCGGAGCTGGGTGGTGAACACATCGGGGCGTTTGAGGCAGAACCGTATGGCGCGAAGGCCCAAGGCCGGATTGGATTCATCGTTGTTTGATTCGTAGGCCAGGGCCTTGTCGCCGTTGATGTCCAGGGTCCTTATCGTCACCGGCTGGGGGGCAAGGAGTTCGGCCACTTCCTTGTACCGTTCAAACAGTTCGTCTTCCGTGGGGTAGCCGGTGCGGCTCAGGTACTGGAATTCGGTGCGGTAAAGTCCGATTCCTTCGCCCCCGTTGTCCAGGACGGCGACCAGTTCCTCGGCCAGTTCGATGTTGCCCATGAGCTTGATGGAAAACCCGTCGGTGGTCACCGCGGGATTCTTGCATTCCCGGCTGATGTTGGCCTTGACGGCGTCGTACTCCAGGCGTTTGGCGCGGTATTTGAGCAGGGTTTCGTCGCTGGGATGGACGATGACCAGGCCCTCGTTGCCGTCGACGATCAGGATGTCTTCGGTCCGGATAAGGCGGGTGGCGTTGCCCAGGCCCTGGATGCACGGGATTTCGAGGGTTCGGGCAATGATGCTGGTGTGAGAGGCCTGGCCGCCCTTGTCGGTGACGAACCCCATGATTTTTTCCAGCTGGATCTGACTGGTGTCGGCCGGTGAAAGATCCCTGGCCACCAGGATGACCCGTTTGTTGATGTGAGCGATATTGATCCGGTCGGCACCGGTCAGGTTCCGCATGATGCGGTCCGAGACCTGGGAAATGTCGGTGGCCCGGGACCTTAGGTAGGGGTCCGGGATGTTCTGGAACATGGCGACGATCCTTGAAACCACCAGCTTGAGGGCCCATTCGGCGTTGACCTTTTCCTGCTCGATGGTCTCGATGGCCTTGCCGTAAAGCATTTTGTCCTTGGTCAGGACCAGGTGGGATTCGAGGATGCTGACGTGCTCGTCGAAATCGTCGGGGAGTTCGCTGATGATGGCCGAAAGCTCTTCCTTGGCTTTTTTCACGGCGGTCTTGAACCGCATCACCTCTTTGCGGACATCGCCGTCGGGCAGGTGGTATTTGTTGACCACGTCCACCCCTTCCTTGTCCACCAGATAGGCCTGGCCGATACAGATCCCCGGAGAGCCCTTGATGCCGGTCAGGATGATTTCCTCAGGGTCCCGGGCGTCGGCCCCGTGCAGCTCATTCATGGAAACCCTGCTCAATCAGTTCTGCAATTTCGCTGAACACCTTGTCGTCCGAATGGTTTTCCATTCGAAGGATCACTTCCGACCCCTTGGTGCATCCCAGGGTCAGGATATCGATGATGCTGACGGCATCGATCATTTCATCTTCCTTGATAAGCCAGACCCTGCCTTCGGCCTTCGAGGCCAGCTGGGCGATCATGGCCGCCGGGCGTGCATGGATGCCCAGAGGGTTGGAGACGGTTATTTTTTTTGTGAGCGTGTTAATGTGACTACCTGCACGGTTAACTGTTCTTGGTTGAAAAACCGGACACGGCGTGAGCGGTCATGCCGTGGTTTCCGGCATGCGTCGACCGTCCCACATCGTGAATCGGTTCATAGTGTTTATCATATACGGTCAGAAGGTGTCAATTCGAAATCATTGACAATACGGGGGATTATGGTTGGTTCGACCGTCGGTCGCCCGGTGGGTAATGCCCTGGATTTACACGACCATCAGTTGGTTTCGACGATCAATTCCCATGTCGGCCCGGAGGGGGTGGTATGACGGGTCTCCCGGATGGTGACATTTTTTCGTGTTTCTTTGAGAATCAGGGTGCTGTTGGGGCCGGCGACGGAGGTCTGGGCCTGGATCTCTTTGATCACCTGGATCAGGGACCGCCCCCGGGACCGCTTTTCCCAGGCGTGAATGTCGCGTATCCGGGCGTTTAGCTCTTCGATGGTCTGAACCAGGGGCTCGCACTGATCCTGGAGGTTCAAGATGGCGTCGGTCACCGAATCCTGTTCGGCAAAAAGCTCGGCGACCTGCTGTTCCAGAAGGCTGTTTTCCTGGTCGCAGTGGGCCCGGGCCCCGGTGAGAAATTGCACCGCCTTGTCGTGGCGGGGGTCGTCGGCCGCATGCATTTTGACACCGTCAAGCTTGGCTTCGATGGTTTTCTTCTGCTCGGTCAGTTTGTCCTGGAGGATGGATTTTTCCATGATCTGCTGGTGGAGGGCTTTCTGGTGATCCACCAGGCCGTCGTTTTTTTTCTGGATGGCGTCAAGCAGGGTCTTTTTTTCTTCGATGACGGCTCGTATGCGATTGACGGCCTTTTTTGTATGATCGTTGATCCCGGCCCGGAGGGTGCAGGGTTGCGAGACGTCGGTTCCCACCCGCATCACCCGGATTCCTTCCCGGGCCGAGACGAAGGATGCGATCAGCGTGACCTTGTCGCCGTTGCAGGCACCGCTGGTTCGGATCTTGCTGTCGATGATCTCTTTTTTGACCAGAATATCACCATAGGCATCGACCTTGGATGAAGTCATGAACATGGCCTGGAGGGTGCCGCCCAGGGTGATCGTCGAATCGGAGATGCCCCCGGATACGTCGATGTTGCCTTTGATATCGAGAACGGCGCCTTCGATTTCCCGGGCGGTCAGGTTGCCGCCTTTGACCGTGAAGCCCGGCTTGACGGCGCCTTTGACGAAAATGTTGCCGTCAAAGGTGATGTTGCCGGTGGTGTAGTCCACATCCCCCTTGATGTGCAGTTCCTGGAAGACCGATATGTCGCCGTGGACCGTCATGAAGGGCTGGCCGTCCTGATCTGCGAAAATCTGAAGGCCGTCGTCGGACGATCGGGTGCCTGCACCGCTTTTCAGGGGTTGGTCCAGGGCCTTGTCTGCCGGAAGGGTCTGTCCGAAGACGTTCGTTCCGGGTGTTCCGTCGATGCCGGGCATTTTTTCAGCCAGCAGCGTCCCGGCCTGAACAAAGGGCACATGACCCCGCTCCCGGAAGTCGATGGTGCCGTCTTCGGTGATTTTTCCAGGGTTCAGGTAATCGGTTTTGAAATAGAGCGTGACCGTTGCGTTTCTTGGAGGCGTGCCGGGCGTACCTTCGGCGACCAGGCATTCCCGGGACCCGCCTTCGGCCTCGGCCAGTTTCGCTTCGATGGTTTCGTCGGGGAGGATGCCGAAGATCACGCCGTTAAGGCCAAGCAGCTCCTTGACGGTCCCGAGGGTCGGGCCGGGGGCGGTGTTTTGGGGAAAACGAAAAAACACCTTCATATCCTGGTCCGTGAACACCAGTGACGGGGCCTTCAAGGTGTCATCGGGTTCATCGACCGGCCGCGCCGACAGTCCGGGCTCGTCCGGAGGCTCGGGGGGGGCGGGGGCGGCCGACCGAATGCCGGGGTCGTCAGCCGTCTGACCGGAGGCGGAGAGTTTTTCGAGCAAAAGGTCCCGTTGGGCGCCGGTCAACAGCTTCCATTCCATGAGGATATCACTGACCGGTTTGAGGGTGCCCTGGGCAAAGGCGAGTTTCTGGGCCTCCAGGGCTTTGGCCATGTGCGGCTGGTCCACGAGTCCGGATTTGACCGCCAGAACACCGAACAGCTTGTCCAGATGGCGGACCGTTGCCGCCGCCAGACGGCTCATGGTCTCCGGGTCGATTATTCCGTTTTCGAGAAAATAATCTTCCATTCGGGCATGATGCCCTTTTCGCCGTTCGGAGGCCACATGGACAAGGGCCCGGCTGACCTGCTCCATGGTTAGAATTTTGTTTTTCAGGGCGAGCTGGACCATTACCGGGATGCCGTCGGCTTCAATGTGGGATGTCATGGGCGCCTCGTTGATTCAAGCCGTCATTTCATGTGGTTACAGGAAAACCGTAACACAGGGAGCCGCCGAGGTCAATCGGCAAGGTGACGGCGGGGGCGTTCCGGGCGGGCCGCCCACAAACCGGATGGAGGGAAAATCGTTCAGGACTTTCGGCTCCACCGGTAAGGGCGTTGGGGAAAGCAGGCCGTTTCGATTCAGGACGTGAACAGTTTGCTGAATTGATCGAACCCGTCGTCGACCATTTTTTTCATGTCGTCTCGTCTTTTTTTGTACTCATTGACCGTGGTCGCGAACGCTTTGATCGAATCTTTGGGCAGGTTCGAGCGCTCCCACATATCGGTGGCCATTTTTTCGGCATGGCCCTGAAGGATGACCATGGTATTGTAACCGGCGTCTATGGCGGTCTTCTGGTAATCCAGGGTTCGTTTGACGATTGATGCGGAATCCATAATTTCCTCCTGTTAAAAACGTCATTGGGTTTCATGCTGTCGACGAACAATCGGTTGCGGGTTCATCGAATAGGCAAACAATAGATCCGGTAGACGGACACAAATAAAAAAAGATGACAAGGGGTGTGATTTTTCGAAAGACTGTTTAAGGTTATAAATGATCGGGCGTTTTTTTTCAATACCCTTTAAGGCGGCGGGGACGATTCGATGCAGGCGATTTTCACGTGGACATCGCCCGGGCGGTTTGTTATATTTCCCGAAAACGCGGGAACCCTTGGATACCAATGAATCACATCAATCAGGAGCCTTTCATGAGGATACTTGTAGTCGATGACGACATGGTCAGCCGGAAAAAAATGGAGGTCATTCTTCAGGAATTCGGCGACTGCTTTCTCGCCGAATCCGGCCGGGATGCCATTCGGGTGTTCCGCGAAGCCTCGGCCAAGAACATTCCCTTCGACCTGATTTCCCTGGATATCAGCATGCCCGACATCAACGGCATCGAGGTGCTCAAAGAGATCCGTCAGATGGAGACGGAGGGGGCCGTTCCTCCGGAGGGGCAGGCCCGGGTGATGATGGTCAGCTCCCATGCCGATCAGGATCTGGTGCTTGGCAGCGTGGCCGCCGGATGCAACAACTATATCGTCAAGCCCTTCGAGAGGGCCAAAGTCCTTGAAAAGCTTCGAGCCCTCGGATTCAACGTATGACCTCCTTTCTTTTTCCCTGACGTCCATTCCCCTTTTGAACGGATGAGCCCAAGCGGTCCGGCGATTTTCCCATGCCGGCCGGGCGTCGGCCGTACGCCTTTTTATTTGATGCCGATAACGTTACGGATTGTAACGGCGGTACCCGTCCAAGGCAATCGCATGTCTATCCCGAACGACCCCTGGGTCATGCCCTGTGGGGAGCGGTTCATGAAATGCCGTGTGTCGGGGATTGGCACTCCCATTTCCTTCGTGTCCTTCAGGGAACGCAGCGACCGGGTGGTTGAATGGTTTGACCATGAC
Organism: Desulfatiferula olefinivorans; assembly: GCF_054657895.1. Lineage (NCBI taxonomy): Bacteria > Pseudomonadati > Thermodesulfobacteriota > Desulfobacteria > Desulfobacterales > Desulfobacteraceae > Desulfatiferula > Desulfatiferula olefinivorans. The sequence goes on from NZ_BAAHXV010000010.1 coordinate 136,859, forward strand.
GAAAACGAGGCGGGGCTCTTTCCGTCACGGCATGGGATGCCCGCAGGAGCGTTGCCGTGTGACATGCCCCGGCATGTCCGGTGTTCTCTGTGTCTCCGTGACTCTGTGAGAGCGATTAAACCGGCGTCTCCGAAGGGGACGGCCTATATGATTTCTCACGGAGACACAAAGACACAAAGAGGGTGTCGTGTGTTCACGCGATGTATTTCTTGCCGGCAGGGAGACGTGTTTACGTCGACAGGATTGATCTGAAATCAATCCGCTGAGATTCTCACGAAGGCCGTTTTTTGCCTTTCTTCAAGGATATGAGACATGCGATAGCCCTGGGCACCCGTCCGTTTGCCCTTGACACGTCCTTTTAAACAAAGTATGTATTTCGAAAAAAGGACGTATTAATGGATGAGGAGGGAACGGATATGGCCAAGAAAATCACCATCAGTGTGCCCGACGATCTTCATGAAAAGATGGCGGAATGGAAATCCGCCCTGAATTTTTCCAAGGTGTTCCAGACGGCCGTGGCCAACATGATTCGCAAGAAAGAGGCCCTGCGTCACCGGATCAACGAGGAGATCGATCTGGCGTCGATCATCGACCGGTTGAAACGCGAGAAAATGGAATTCGAAAACAACGTGGTCGAAAACGGAAAGAAAGACGGGCTGGAATGGTCCAAAACGGCCCATTACCGGGATATTCAGTATGCCCTTTCCTGGCATCCGGATGACAAGCCCGACAAGGACGAACGTCTGGGTGATTATTTTTCGCAGATGCTCACGGCCTACTCCCGGAAGCTGTCCGTCACGGGCCGTCAGGCTCAGAAACGTCTGAACGAGCTGTCCCGGCAATACCTGGACGGCTGGAAAGAAGGTGTCGAGCTGTTCTGGAACGAGGTCAAGGACAAACTCTAATCAAAGGGCGCAAGGAGAGCGTATGCGACTGGTCAATGCCCCCAAAGCATTTTTTGTAGAATACCGGCAGAAGCACGCCGGTTCCCGTTTCATTTCAATCGACGAATTCAAGGAAACGGTGCTGGTGAGTCTCCGGCCCCTGGTCTGGTTTGCCTACCAGCCCTACAAATGGCTTTTCCTGGCTCCCCTTCTGGCGACATCCACCGTTTGCCTGGCGTCGCTGGTGCTGGTCACGTCCCTTGTGTCCACCCGGTTTGCCCGTTATTTCGCCGTGTTCTGGGCCCGGATCAACAGTTTTTTCACGCCGATGACCGTGAGGGTGCACGGCCGGGAACATATCGATCCGGGGCAGTCCTACGTGATCGTGGCCAATCACCAGAGCCTCTACGATATTTATGTGCTGTACGGGTGGCTGGGGGTGGATTTCAAGTGGGTGATGAAAAAAGAGCTTGAACGGGTACCGGCCCTGGGTCCGGCCTGCAAGGCCCTGGGGCATATTTTTATCGACCGGTCGAACACCGTGGCGGCTGTGGCAAGCATCAACGCGGCCCGGGAAAAAATCAACGGCGGAACCTCGGTGGTCTTTTTCCCCGAAGGCTCCCGGAGTGCCGACGGGAAGACCGGCGCCTTCAAAAAAGGGGCGTTCAAGATGGCTCTGGACCTTGGTCTGCCTGTCCTGCCGATCACGCTTTCGGGGACCGGAAAGATTCTTCAAAAGGGTACGACAAACCTGATGCCCGGAACGGCGGATATGATCATTCACCCTCCCATTCCCGTGGCGCCCTATACCGAAAAGACCATCACGAAACTGATGGCCAAGGCCCGGGGCCGGATCATGGCCGGACGGCGATGATCCGGTATCAGGGGATTTCGTAATCCGGCGGCAGGTCCGCACCCTCGATGGCGTATGTCTTGAAATCATCCCAGAGCGTCAGGCCCAGATCGGTGATTCCCCGGCTAAACAGGTCCGCGGCGTCCGGATCCACGCAGTCTGCCGTGCAGGCCGGCCGCTCGCAGGCCATCTGCACGGAGACGGGCGAGGTGTCGTCGATCAGCAGCAGGTTGCTGATATGGGTCCGTTCTTCTTCCGCGAAAAAAAAGGTCGTGGCGATGTAGTAGTCTGTTCCGTCCGCGATTTCCCCCTCCTGCCTGAACCAGGGATCCGTCGGCTCCCGGTCCGCGGTCCCTCCCCTGAGGCCGATGATCAGCCAGCGCTCCGAGGCAGGGTCCCAGGTGAAGGTCGCCAGCACCCGCTCGGCGCGATCCGCTTCATCATAGATATAGGCCTCGCTTTCATAGACAAACCGTCCTCCGGCCACATCGATGGTCGCATCCCGGTCCGTGTTGGTGTAGACCGTGCCCACCCGGCTGCGGATGGAAAAACGGATCACCTCGTTAAAGCGGTTCATGCTGTAGGTAAGACCGATCAACTGGTCTTCCACGGCGATCAGGTAGTCGTCCAGAAGGGGGTCGGCGTCGGGAAGGGCGTCCAGCTCCCGGCCGGTCTGGATGAGGGCGTCGTAGGCCGTCTGTCGAAGATCTTCGGCGGCGGCGCGGAACGAGGCCAGGGGATCGGGGCTTCCGCCCGAGTCGCTGCTGCAGCTCCACAGGGCGGGGCAGAGCACTATCGACAAAACAATGATGTACCGTTTCATGCAATCGGTCTCCACGTGGGGTAAGGGTTGGGGTTATTCGTCTGCGCATCGATACGATGGTCTTTTATACCCCATCGCCCCGCGGATCACAAGACGAAATTGACCGGTCGGTAAGACGGCTGTGCCGTCAGCGGCGAAGAACACGAAGCCATCGCCAGATGTTGAGCAGACCGGCAAGGGCTTGGGCCACATAGGTGATGGCGCAGGCCGTGAGAATGGTCCGGGCCGGAGACAGATCCTCCGGGGGGACGAGGCGCTGCCTGGACAGGCAGGGCAGGGCCCGGTTGAAGCCGGCGTCGAACTCCACGGGCAGGGTGATCAGATGGACAAGAAGCGGCATACCCAGGCCCAGAACGCCTCCGATGAAAACAAGTACGCCGGACGCCGGAACGCGGGTGAGGGCCGTGATGACCGGTGCGGCCATGATGATGCCGATGCCGATACGTTCCAGATTCCGGGCGGTGATGAGAAGGCGGGTCCGGACCGTCAGGGGCCGGTATCCTGCGGCGTGCTGGAGGGCATGGCCCACCTCGTGGGCCGCAACCACCACGGCGCTGAGGCTTCGCCTTCCGCAGTAACGGGGGTTGAGACGGACCGCCCCGGCCTCGGGGTCGTAATGATCACCCAGGGCGGTGGACTCCACGGTGATGTGGGTAAGGCCGGCCCGGTCGAGGATCAGCCGGGCCAGGTCGTAACCGGTTCCGGAAAAATACTCCTCACGGTTGTGGCGGGCAAGGACATGATTCGCCCAGAGGCCTGGGCCGTATATGGCCGCCACGACGGCGAGGATGATAAGGATAAGAAGCACGGACAATCTCCCGGGGGTCGGTATGGAACAGTTTTTTTCCCGTCACCCTAAACCGGAACGGGATTTTTGGCAAGGCGGGAAAGGTTGACAGAGACCGCAGGGTAAAGTATCAGTTGAAAGATCAAAGGGGTCTGATCGTCTGACGGTTGTCATCAAACAACAGGAAAAGCCATGAAAATCATTATCTGCGGCAAGGGCGGCAGTGGGAAAAGCACGGTTTCGGTCATGCTGGCCAGAGCCCTGGCCCGTCGAAATTACCGGGTGCTTCTGATCGATGCCGATGAATCCAATCTGGGGCTGCACCGTCTGCTCGGGGTCGATGCACCCACGGTGATTCTGGACAGCCTGGGCGGCAAACGGGGCATGCGGGAACGTCTCAAGGACCCCCTGACCGGGGAGCGCGTCGATCTGTTTGAGCCCGACCTGGCCTGGGACGCCCTGGGCAGGGACTGCGTGGCGGAAGCAGATGGGGTCTTTCTGGCCTCGGTGGGCAAGATCCGCGAGGCCGGAGAAGGCTGTGCCTGCCCCATGGGACGCCTGTCACGGGATATCCTGAGCCGTCTTCGCATCGGCGAGCGGGATATGGTCGTGATCGACACATCGGCCGGCATCGAGCATTTCGGACGGGGCGTGGACGCCCATGCCGATCTGATCGTGGGGGTGGTGGATCCCAGTTACGAATCCGTGCTGCTCAGTGAAAAAATCCGAGCCATGGCGGACAAAGAGCGCATCGCCTCATGCTTTGTTCTCAACCGGATCGATGCCCGGGGTGAGGGCCTGCTCCGGGCGGAAATGAAAGCCGCTCCCCCGGTGGCGAGCCTGCCCTTCAGCGACGCCGTTTTTCAGGCGGGGCTCACGGGCGAACCGGTCCGTGACCTACCGCCCGGCATTGAAACGCTCTGCGAGGTCGTGCTGCGGAAACAGGATGAAAAAGGCGGTCGTCATGAATGACCTCACGAAGGTGTTCAAACAGATCCCCCTGTTCGCCTCTCTGTCGCCCGAGGCCCTGGGCAAACTCAGTCGCGTCGTGCGCCCCCGCTCGCTGAAAGCGGGTGAGGTGTTGTTTTTCAAGGGCGACGACGGCGAGGCCATGTACATTATCCGGTCGGGAACCATCAAGATCGTGCTGCCCTCGGTGGTCGGTGAGGAAATCATCGTGACCCTGCTTTCGGACAACGATTTTTTCGGTGCCATGGCCATGCTTGACGGCATGCCCCGGTCGGCCGATGCCGTCTCGATCACCCCGTCGGAGATTTTTGTTCTGGGCCGCAACGACTTTTTGTCCATTCTGCAGTCGGACATCAACGCCCTGAAAACCATTCTCTGTGATCTGTCGCGCATGATCCGGAAAACCGACGATCTTCTGGGCGATGTCTGCTTTTTCAATATTTCGGTGAGGCTGGCCAAAAAACTGATGGAGCTGGCCGAAAGCACCGGCCGGCCGGAAAAGGACGGCATTGTTCTGGACATCAGCCTGACCCAGAAGGAACTGGGCGATATGGTGGGGGCGACCCGGGAAAGCGTCAACAAGGCCTTGAAGAATCTCCGTGAAGAGGGCCTGATCGACATCGACGGCAACCGGATCAGGATCATGGACATGGAGGGCCTGTCCCTTCGCATCCGGGAAATCTGACGGCGGTTTAAAAGGCCGACGGATACTCCGACCGGATCAGGGCGAAGAGCCTGTGCCCGATGTCCATACCGATGTCGATGAACTGGGGGCCGTAAAGGCGTCCCGGTTCCGACCGGAACGTGTCCCGGATACGGCCCACGGTTTCGAGGCCCCTGGGGAAATGGCTCATGAAAACCGACAGGGGGATATGGGCCTGGTTGACCATATCCCAGACCGTATGGGTGAAATTGTCCGGTCCCCACCTGAATTTATCCGCATCGTACAGGCAGTTGGACAGCATGAGCCCCTGCTCGGTGAACACCCCCACCGTGGGCCTGAACGCTTCGTGGTTCCGGATGGCCTGGCAGATGTCAGCGATTTCCATGGGGCTGAACGGATAGGCCGGGAGCAGTTCGGCGGCGTAGTCGGCACCGGCCAGGGCATGGTTTTTCCTTCGCCTTAAAATATCGTGCAGCAGTCCGGCGCACTGGGCCAGGAGCAGCAGCCGTTCCGCCTCCCGGGCAGACAAACCCGCCTTGCCCGCCACGATCAGCACCAGGGCCCCCGCATCAAGAGACACCCGTTCGGCATGGTGAAGGCCGTGCCCCATGTTGTCTTCCATCAGGGCACTGACCTCTTTTCTCAGCCGCTGCACCGTGGGGTCGTTCAGGTAAAAATTCATCGACAGACGGTTGGGCTCGGCCTGCTCGATGTAGAAATCCGGAGCGGGTGCGGCTTGAACGAGTCTGCGGGCAAGGTCTCTGATAGGGATGTATTCCGCGTCCATGGAAAAAAATCTATCACGGCCATGAGGGATATTCAAGAACTAGTTGGCCCGGAGGACAGGGTCACGCGGACCTCCGCCCCCCCGCCCGGTCGATTTTGGATACGAATGGTACCCTCGTAGAGTTCGACGATTTTTTTGCAGATGGTCAGGCCCAGCCCCAGGCCGTTCCGGCTTCGGGTCGCGTAGTCCTCGGCCTGGTAAAACGAATCGAACACATGATCAAGGGCGCTGTCCGGCAACCCGACCCCCCGGTCCCGACAGAGGAAGGTTACCGAGTCCGCTTCGGTGACAAGGGACACGTCAAGGCTGCCGCCGGGACGGTTGAATTTGACGGCGTTGTCGATGATCTGCCGGAACATTTCATACAGGTGCTCACTCTGGCCGTGGATGATCGGCGGCGGGCCTTCCAGCGACAGGCTGCTCGTGATGCCCCGTTCCTGCATTTTTTCGTTGAGGGCGTCGATGGCCTGGCGGACGAGGATGTCCAGCCGGACATCGGTTTCCCGGCCCTCGACCCCGGCGTTGTAAAACTGGACGAAGCGAAGCAGTTCGTCGACAATGGCTTCGAGCTGGCTGCCGCAGGCGTGGATCAGGCCCAGGTATTCCCGGTAGTCGGGGGGCAGGTCGGCCGGATCGCTGTACATCAGTTCGGAAAAGCCCTTGATGCCGTTCAAGGGGGTCCGGAGTTCATGGGACAGAATCGACAAAAACCGTGCTTTCTGAGCGTTGGCCTGAACTTTTTCGGTGACATCGCGCATCACCAGGATGTGACCTCCGTCGCGCATGTGGGTGACCAGCATGGAAAAGACCCGATGCCCCCATTGGGGAAAGACCATGTCCCGCTCGCTGGCCGACCGGTTGTCCTTGAACAGTTCGGTGAACTGACCGATCTGGTCGTCTTCAAGCAGTTCGCAAAAACGGCGCCCCTTGATCTGATCGGCGGAGGCGTCGGAGATTCGGAGAAAGGCCTGGTTGGCCTCGAGGATCGTGCGATCCGGCGTGAGGGTGACCATGCAGTCGCTCATGCCGTTGAGGACGGCCTGAAGTTTCTGGAGGGTCGTATTGAGATCCCGGGTCTTTTTTTCCACCAGGTGTTCGAGCTCTTTCTGATAATTCCTCACCCGGTCCTGAGCTTCTTTCATTTTCAGCATGGAGTTCACCCGGACCTTGAGTTCCACCTTGTCCACGGGTTTGGTGATGAAATCGTTGATCCCCGCTTCCACGGCCCGGATGCGTTCGTCCCGGCCCGACAGCGAGGTGACCATGATCACCGGAATGTGTGCGATGGACGGTGTCTTTCGCAGGGTCGTCACGAATTCGAACCCGTCCATGCCGGGCATGATGCCGTCGGCAATGACCAGATCCGTGGCCCCGTCGATCAGGGCAAGGGCCTCGGCGCCCGATTCCGCCAGAAGGGTTTCATGGCCGAAGCCGTTGATCAGCTTGCCCATGTAATGCAGGTCCGTCCGGATGTCATCGACGATGACGATGCGGTTTTTTACCGCGGGTTCGTCGGAAAACGATAAGCCTGTATCGATCATGTCATTATCCTTTGTCGACAAATGTGACCTCCACCCGGTCCAGATACTCCCGGGCCCTGGCCAGGTAAAAGGCCGCGTCGTCGAGGTTTTTGTCCGCCGCCGCTTTTTCGATTTCAAAAAAGATATCACCCAGTGCGTGGAATTCATAGTTCCGGGCCGACCCTTTGAGCCCGTGACCCAGGCGGTACAGGTCATCGACGTTGTTCTGCCGGATCGCCTCGTCCATGCTTTCAAGCGATTCCTTGAAATAGGCGAAAAAACCGTCGAGAAGGTCTTCGAACATGGCGTCGATGATCACTTCGCGCGATGATGGGGGCGCAAGGTTTTCGGCGGTTTCCGGCCCATGATCCGACTGGGGGATTGAGCCCCGATCGGTGTCGGACGGCACGAACAGGGCGCTGATGGCGCTGATCAGGTCGTTTTTGCGGATGGGTTTGATCAGAAGATCGTTGCATCCTGCGTCGTAACATTGGCGCCGCTGCTCCCCGAAGGCATGGGCCGACAAGATCAGGATGGGGGTGGGCGGCCGCTGCATGGCCGTTTCCCGGTCACGGATGATCCGGGTGGCCTCGAGACCGCTCATGACCGGCATTTCCACATCCATCAGAACCAGGTCGAAGGGGCGGGAGAAAAACAGGTCCACCGCCTCTTTGCCGTTTTCCGCATCGAAAAGGGTCACCGGCGTGTTTTTTAAAAATCGGTGAATCACGGTCCGGTTGGGCTCGATGTCGTCGACCAGAAGGATGGACAGGGGAGGGAGCTGCCGCTCCAGCATCGCCGGGGCCGGCAGGGCCGATACGGCCGTGGTGTCCGAACGCCTGAGGGTGATCCGGAACGAGAACACCGAGCCGCTGCCTTCCCGGCTTGACACGGTCAGCCGGCCGCCCATCAGTTCGACCAGCCGTTTGCAGATGGACAGCCCCAGCCCCGTACCGCCGAACCGTCGTTTGACAAAGCTGTCTGCCTGGGTGAAACTTTCGAAAATGCTTTCCAGCTTGGATTCGGGAATTCCGATGCCGCTGTCTTTGACCTGAAAAAGGATCTCCTCGCTCTCCGACGGCGCCTGACTCGGACTGCATTTTTCAACGGTCAGGGCCACGAACCCCTCCCGGGTGAATTTCACGGCGTTGCCGGTCAGGTTGATAAGGATCTGTTTGAGCCGGACCGGATCACCGATCAGCACCGGATGGATGGACGGATCGATGTCGACGGTGATGGCCAGGGTCTTGTCCCTGGCCCTGACGGATACCAGGTCCTTGACCTCGCTTACGATTTTCGACAGATCAAAGGGAATGGCTTCGAGGATCAGCTGCTGGGCCTCGATTTTCGAGAAATCGAGAATGTCGTTGATGATGGATTCCAGAAATTCACCGGACGACTGAAGCATGCGGATGTATTCGACCTGATCTTCGGAGGGATGGGTTTCCATCAGCATGTCCGTCATGCCCAGCACCGAATTGAGGGGCGTCCTCAATTCGTGGCTCATCCGTGCGATGAACATGGTCTTGGCCTGGTTGGCCGCATCGGCGGCTTTCTGTCTTTTTTCGGCCTCTTCCTTTTCTTTGCGGTCCGAGATATCGATGATCGAGCCTTCGACAAAGCGCACCGCGCCGTCGTCGTCGCTGACGGCCCGGGCGCTGATGGACATCCAGAACGGGGTCTTGTCTTTTTTCAGCCCCCTGATTTCGATGCCGGTGATGGTCTTCATGTCCCGGAGGGTTTCGGCGATGCGTTTGAAATCATCGGGGTCGTCAAAACACTGGGTCGCGACGTTG
>NZ_BAAHXV010000011.1:0-141504 GCF_054657895.1 Desulfatiferula olefinivorans
TTTATACGCTTTCTTTAATGGACGTTGAGGTGAAAATCCCCAGCTGTTCAGGTATTCACCAACTGTCCTGATCGGCATTTCGATTGAACAAAATTCTTTAATGACCTGTATGACTGCTTTTCGTGTCCACAATGAAAATGAAAGCTTTAATTGTTCGGGGCATTTGTCTCGCATGACCTTTTGAAGCTCCTTTTCCTGTTCAGGTGTCAGAGTGCGGTGGCTTCCTTTTGAACGCCCTCTCTTTTTAATTTGTATGCGGGGTTGCCTTCACGTTCATAGGTTTTATACCACCTACAAATTGTTACTGCATTCACACCTATGATTTCAGATATTTCCTTGTATTTTTTGCCTGTCTTTCTAAGACGTAGGCCTGATTACGAAGTTGCTGCTGGACCTCTGTGCTATGTTTTCTTGCGAAATTTTTTTTCATGCACCCTATATAGCAAAATTCGAACATTTTGCTTAATATTATTATTGTATTTTATTGCCTGGTTATTATGTATAATATTTGAAATTTGTTCACAAAATTAATTACCAAAAAAATTGGCCGGTTATGCTATGGATTATCAATTGATGCTAATAATGGATGCACATTAAGCCTACCATCCATACAGAAAATTTCATCCGTAATTTCCCCAAATTTTTTAAATAAATAACTTCTTATGAGCATTTTGCTTCTTACTGGTAAAAATGAGATATCCCGTAATCTTTGTGTGTCAATCTTAATGCCCAAATTTAATCCACCAGGCCCCTCAATAGGGCCGCAAGTTTTACAATAAACACTATTTTCTTTGACATTAAACTTTTCACCGCACTGACATTTAAGCTCTTGATATCCGCTATATTCTATAAAATTAGTACCTAAAAAATCGTAATATTTTTTTATTACGTTTGGGTTCGAAATAAATTCGTCAATAGATAAAAAAAGCACTTTCTTCTTAACTCGATTCGCACTAAAAATTAAGTTAAAATAATTTTTTAAAAACAACTCTATATTTAACTCATTCTCCATATTCCACTTTTTGTGTGTACCTTTTTTCGTGTAATATTTATGCATTGAAGATGCTATTGCGTACGGGTTTCTAAGCAAAATAATAATAGCATCATTGCTACGGAAAAATGAAATTACTTTGAATAGGAACTGGGGAAAATAAGTTACTCTTTTTCCAACAAAACCGAATTTTAATTCATCTCTCAAAATATACCTAATTTGATTCCTTTTTTTATTTATCTCCCCGTTTACAACAATTGATTTTTTTAATAGATCATGCCACGAAAATGCTATAGGATATCGACCGCCACCAACATTAATCGAAAAAATTTCAGGATGAGCATGGTTTATTGCCGCAAATAGGTTTGTACCAGAGCGAGGCAGTGAGTAAACATTTATGTGTCGCAAACCACCAATATTACTTTCATTCATATTCAACTCCAATAAACAAATATTTACTTTTGTTTTATATAATTATTATATAATACAGTATCAATCGTATGAACCTGATTAAACGCATACTTTTTTACCTGAGTATCATTCACACATGGATAATGGGCTTCAATACTATTACCAATTCCGTCAAGTATAACTTTATCCTTGATGCCTTTCAGATTTAAAGTTACCCACAGGTATGCAACCATGCCTGTCGAAGGTCGAACACTAACAGGTGGTTTAAACTTTATTGGCAGCATTAAAGAAATAAGGTAAAATAGTGTTGGTTTAAAACCATATTTGAATATCGTAAGTATAACTCGTAATCCCATATAACGAAATAACAACACAGATATTGCATGGCTGCTCAAAACAACAAGACTCTCGTATGATACCCCAATATTTTTGATCCGCTGATGTAGCTCATGTTTATTCTTATTACTGACAACCAGTAAATTACGAACATGTCGTTTGTGTAAGGATATTCTTTTGGCTCGTCTTATATTGAAGCTTTCAATAGTATTTAAGCCTTTAGCGTTTTGACATTTTTTAAGTTCTTCATCTGTCAGTAATACACCATCAGTTATGAAAATAAAATCATGTAACCTCGTATCTATATTACCTCTTACTACACTAGCATTACAATAAATTTGATGTTCATTTTCTTTTTTATTAATTTTCTTTTGAGAGCCTGAGCCGATAATCCTAATATTCATTAAATCCATAACTGAAAAAAACCTTATTAACCATGATAGTTCCTGTATAGGTACTTTGAAAAAGCTATAAAGACTCTTAGTGTCTCGTAGGGACGCCAAATTGCGATTCTAAAATTTTCTTTATGTAATTTACTATTAATCCGACACCGTATCAATTTTATATTACACGCATGGGGTATCAAGTTATATTTTTCAAAACAAAAATACTGTAACGATTCACTATGTAGAAAACTAAATTTCTTGAAATATTCTTGTATAAGGTTCTTACGATTACATATTTTCTTTGCCGCGTCAGGTGAGCAGACAACAAATCGTTCACTAATGCCACCATGCCAATGCCATAGGCTTACAACTGGACCAGAATCACTTACATTAAGTATATTTTTCAAATTGACTTTATCATCTGCAAAATATATGTCATCTCTACATAAAATCACTTTGTCATAAATAGAAAAATCTACTGATTTATTTGCCAATTCAAGCATTGAAAGCTGACATATAAGGTTGCTGTTAGATTTATAGTTATCGTTGAATCGATCTTTAAACCTTTTTGAGAAATTGAGTATATTATTGTCTAATAGCAACTCTTCTGTTGTTCTAATAATTTTACATTTATTAAACACCCCTTCATTTACAACCGGAATTTTACCCAATTCGTTAGATCTAACATTCGATATTTCTTTTGTTTCGTTTAATATGTAAACAATAGAAACTTTACACCCTAATTTGATCAACGGTTTTATTATTTTATTTTCGATTGATGGTGCCGATAGCTCCAAACCGCGTCCAATACCAAAAAATACACATATAACCTTCATACTTACACATTTTATCCTTGATATATTTCTCTCATATTGATCGAAGAAAAAATCTGATTTTTTTTATACAATAAAATAAAATAAAATATATTATATTATACCGTTTATGCCATGACAATCTGTAGTATTCATTTTCGCGAACTACACTATATGGCAAATAATTAAACTTTATGGAGGATAAAACAAATGCCTTCTGCCAATGTAATTGATCTCTTTGAGGGCCGTGAAGAAGTTCTCTCCACCAAATATTTGAAAATGCAATATTTTTTTTGGAATTATGCCGCCTAACAATTACCCCATTTTCCGGAAAAGGGGTATTCGAAGGAATTTGTAATTTTTCTAAGGATGAAATAAAATATTTAAGTTCTGATAGTGTAATTTTTGAATCCTCGTAACATCGTACAGCTTCAATAAATATATTACCACCATTTCGGTGTGGAGGGCCTGCCCAATCTGAATTTTTTAAAGTGTCATCTATTAATTCAGATAAGCATTTTGTAATTATTATATGACCATCAACATACACTGAATACTCTACATCATGAAAATGTTTTTCAGGAAAAATTTTAAAATGACGATTCAAATAAAATGGCGAAAGCCCATTTTTAAAATCTTCCTTAAATTGCTTCGCAAGGTTTTCAATATATGAATCATCAACATATACAATCTTCCAGCCTTTCGATTGCAGTTTTGGTTGGTCAGTGAAACACCAATACTCAATATCACTACTTATCGAAAAATTATTTTCTTCAAGGTAATCATAGTCCCCCATAATCACTTTATATACTATTTTTTTCATCCTATACTATTTTTCCCCATCTTAAATTTTCCATTAAAAATTAATTACGTTTACTTAATTTAACCTACTAATGGGAAATAACCTGTAGTTTTACCGTAGTTCAACTTAATAAATATTAATGTAGAAACATTCCATATGCATTCGTTTAACAAAACTGAAAAAGCCGCACCATTTATTCCATACCTTGGTATTAATGTCACATTTAAAATTACAAAAACAACTGACCCAACAAATATTATATTACGAAAGGCTTTTTGATGGCCCGCCATATTCATAAAAATACCCGTACAGCCCGAAACAGAATTTACAAATTGGCCTAAAATTAGAAACACTAATGCCGGATAGGCCAAAACAAAATCATGGCCAAATAAAACTAATAGCAAGTATTTTCCTAAAATTATTAAACTTATTAGAATTGGGGTTGTAGTCCAGAAAATTAGTTTTGCTGTTTTTTTTACAACAATAAACAGCTCATCGATATTAAATGAATGATAGAGTTCAGAAAACTTTGGCGCAGCTATAGTATTAATAGCTTTGAGTATAAATCCTGTCAAGGTGGCTAATTTTACGGCGACACTAAATACTCCGACATCACTTTCGCTACCCAAGATTCCAATCATTATTATTCCAACCTGCCCACTAACAATATTAATGGCTCCGGTCATAAACATTGGAAGTGAAATCATAAGAATTGTAGCAGTTGGAATAGATTTTACCAAATCACCCCGATGGGTAATTCTTCTGAATGAAATCTCCATAATAAACGAGCCAACAACACCCGTCATGATTAGGCATCCAAACAAAGAATAAATTGGAACATCGTTCGACGGTATTATTAGTCCTAATAGTAATAAAAACAATAAATTTCCTGCTTGAGGCAGTACCTGCATGCAAGCAAATACTTTTATAAGCTTTAATCCCCGAACAGCTTGAGTATTAAACAGTGTTAATGATTTGAAAATAATAAATATTGACGCTAAACAAAAATAAAAAGAGAGGTGTTGTTTAGAAAATATTTTCGTCGCTATAATATCACTATTGAAAAAAAAAATAATCCCAAAAAAAAACGATGCAACTACAACTATGAATTGGGATTTTCGATAGACCTGACGAGCCGATGATGCCGAATACTTTACCATGTATTCTGGAATTAAACGCATAATCGAAGTATTAGTGCCTAATAACGTGAATATTGTTGCCAACATAAGAAAGGAATTAACAACTGCTACAATTCCGACAACTTCAGCACCATAATATCTGGCTACAACAATGTTCGCTATTAAACTTAAACCTGTTGCAAAAACCCTTCCGCCCAAAGCCAAGGCTGAGCCTGTCATTATTTCTGAAAAATTACCATTTTCAATAAAACTCGAATATTTATTTTTAAAGAAATTGATACTGTTCTTAATCATTTCTATTTATGACCTAAAAAAGATACGATTTCCCTCTTGGTCAGAGATTATCATATAAAATTTCGATTGATAGTTGTCGCTCAATGTCATTAACTTAGTGGTGCAAATTCAGGCATAAGTAGCTTAATTTATAGATATAATCATTGATATTGAATGCTCGATATGATATATTCACTCTCAATAATAGAATCCGGTTCTCTAAAAAGCTCCAGTTGGAAGAAAGTGCTCTGATATGGGCTCCATATCCCATTGCGGTGGTCCCCAAAAACTGGACAATGTGCTAAGCTCTGAGTCACCAAGTTAAAAGGAGATGACCATGAGCAGGAAACGAAAACAGTACAGCTCGGAATTTAAGGCAAAAGTAGCTATAGCTGCCATCAAGAACGAAGAGACCATCGCGGAACTTGCAGCCAAATATCAAGTGCACCCCACCATGATCAATAACTGGAAGAAAGCCTTGCTTGAAGGCGCTTCCGATCTATTCGATAAAGGACAAAAGTCCAAGAAGAACAATGAGGCCACGCTTGATAAATTGTACCGAAAAATCGGTCAACTGGAGGTTGAAAACGATTTTTTGTCCAAAGGGCTCGATCTCTGAATTTTCAGCAGAAAAAAAAGATGATCAAGCCCGAACATCAAAAAGTCAGCCTGAAATGCCAATGTCGTCTTTTGGACATCAACCGGTCATCGGTCTATTACAAACCTCGGCCAATCAAGGAAGAGGATCTTGAACTGATGAAAATGATCGATGACCACTATATGAAACATCCGACAAGCGGCAGCCGAACCATCCGTGATTATTTGAAAAGACAGGGTTATAAAATCAATCGGAAACGGGTTCAACGGCTCATGCGGCTAATGGATATAGAAGCGATCTACCCGAAACCCAGAACAAGCACACCCGCATCCGAAGCATCGGATTTACCCCTATCTATTGAGAGGTCTTGATATCAATCGGCCGGACATGGTCTGGGCTGCTGATATCACGTACATTCCGATGAGGCGGGGGTTTATGTATCTGGTTGCCATTATGGATTGGCATAGCCGGAAAGTGTTGTCCTTTCAGCTTTCCAATACACTGGATTCCGATTTTTGTGTAAGCGCTTTGGAAGATGCTATTGCACGATATGGCCGCCCGGAAATATTCAATACGGATCAAGGGAGCCAATTTACAAGCGGGGCCTTCACAAATGTTTTAAAAACAAACGGTATCAAAATCAGTATGGATGGCTGTGGCCGATACCTGGACAATATTTTCATTGAACGTCTCTGGTGGACTGTGAAATACTACTATCTCAACCTGCATTCTTTTGAAAACGCTCTTGAAATGAGAAAAGGCTTGAGAGACTGGTTCGAATACTATAACCGTGAGAGAACACATCAGTCACTGGATGGCATGCCCCCGGATGAATGTTATTTCAAAGATCAAGAAAAACTGGCGGCCTGACGAGGCCCAGCCGTGCCAACTCCAGTCGCCCTCCGGGCTCCTTCCGTTGGCACGGCTGAAGGACGAAACGCTGAAGTAGCGTTGAAATGATTATTAACCGGCTCAGAGCTTATTTTGCACTTAAAGCTGTCTAAACGATGGGGTCCACCGCACCTGTTAGGCCAGGGAGAAAATTCGAACGGAACTTCAATAATCGCAGCGGTAGGTTTCATACTTGTTACAAACCGCTTCGCTAAGTTAATGACATTGAGTTGTCGCTGTAAAACGACATTTTTCATATCATTTAAATAGTTGTTTTCAACAATGTCCACCGTTCAAAATCTCCAACTTTATTTTCTGTTTTTTTTAACTTAGCATCATTGTTTTTTGAAACAAATTCATCAGTGGCAATTCTGGCGCCTGGAAATTTTAATGAATAATATTCATCCAGATGAACCATTCCATTAACGGAAAGCCTTGGCCATACAAAATCAAATGTATCCAAATAACTCTGGTACAAATCACAATCAATAATTGCCGCCATTATTTTCTCAGGCATGACATTCTTTTTCATTGTTTCACTAAATGGACCTTCAACTAGAATAATGTTATCAAGCTCTGCTATTTCAATCTTTTTTTTTAATAGTTCAACACTCGTTTCCTCAAAGCTACCTGATGACGAAATTCCAGTCTCTTTTTTAACAATAGAGACACTATGCAATTTTTCAATATATTCTATATTTTTCCTTACAGCAACGATATGATCATTATCTATAGAGCCAAGCTCTACCAATCTTTCAAATTCTGAAATCCGATCTTTTTCATGGTATATCGGAGGAAACCCAGAGAAACTGTCAAACCCATAAACCTTTTTATCTGACCCGACCTCTTTCAAAAGCATCGCAAGTGCAATCAATGAACTGCCTTTATAAACTCCAGATTCGATAATATCACCTGGAATACTTTCATGGTTTTCTTTAATAAATGATATGATAGCATCAAATCTTCCAGGTTTTTTATAATTATATATACCAAGAACACTAAACTCCCAATCATCCTTTAAAATTAGCATATACCCTCTATTTTCTATTAATAATGTTATTATTATAGTTCATTACAAGCCATCTCAAAATAATCTGAGTAGAATAAGTGAACATCCAAGATGAAGAAATCCAAGGAAATTCTGAACATTGTACTCGTATCGCACAGTGAGTTTCCTAAAGTTCTCGAGCCAGGCAAAAAGTCGTTCAACTTTCCACCTTCTTCGATATCGTCGAAGAGTTCGGCCATCCTGGGTTTTCGGTTTTTTTCGACCCTTTCGATGGGGGGCAATCATTTCTATGCCACGTTCATCCATCAAGGTTTCATCAAGGCCGTCACTATCATATGCCTTATCGCCAATCAGTCGATCCGGAGCATATTTTGTAAAGCTGCTGTCAATGGTCTTTTCAACCAGCTTTACTTCGTGGGGAGAAGCACTTTCCACGTAAGCGGAGACAGGAAAACCAGAAGCGTCCGCGATTGCCATGATCTTGGTGCCTTTGCCACGCTTCGTCTTGCCGACAGCAAGACCCCTTTTTTTGCCGGCACAAACGTCTCGTCTATGAAAGCCTCTCTGATATCAATCTGGCCTCGCTCGTACAGGTCTTGTGCAAGCTCATGGGCAATTTTCCGGAATAACCCTTGCTCCACCCATTGCTGGAATCGTCTAGGGCAGGTCTGGTGTGGAGGATACCTTGACGGTAAATCCTGCCAGGGTGCCCCTGTTCTTAATATCCATAAGATTCCATTTAAAACTTCTCGCGGATTTCGTGGTTTACGCCCTCGTGGGTCTTTCGGAGGCGTTGTTGCTCTGATCAGCTGCTCTATCCTGTTCCATTGTTCGTTTGTAAGTTCCATTCTGATTATATTGCATAATCAGATAGTTATTTATAGTTTTATTTTAAATAATTTCAGATAGTTGCCAGCGGTTCTGTTTTATCTGTAATTCCAAATTGTTATCGTGCAATGCAAAGCACTCGGCTTTCAATTTATTTTGAGATGGCTTCTAGTAAATTAGACTTTTGATTTATTTCTGACAGTAGTAAGTTAATATTAAAAAATTTCTCTTATTAACTCAACTTTCGGGATTAATAAAGAAGGTATAAAAAAGTGTATATCGTTCTGAAGAAATGAATAAAAGAGTTGAAGGGTTAAAAACTATTTGATATAAAATTGATTCGCCACAAATCACAATAAAATCAAACAGAAAGGCTCAAGATGACACATAGCCGGAACACTACAAAATCTCAAGCCGACATTCAGATTCAAAGCCAGATTAATGATTTTTTTGACAACTTCAAAATTGGAACTTTACTACATCGCTGCGGAATCCGTAAGCGCCACGGCTATGGAGTCCGTGTTTTGATAGAACGAATATTTACACTGCTTTTTTTCGTTAAGAATTCTTACCGTAGAATTGTCGTCGATGAAGATACTTCCTTTGGTAAAGACTCGGCCTATGAAATTCTGAAAGGTGTAGCCTAAACTTGCGAAGACTGCTATTGAATCTGGGTTACAGTCTTTTCGTTTTCTTTAACAGTCTGACCAGTGAAGACCGGGAATCTGTTCTGATTAGTGACGACAGCCCTTGTGATCGTTCACGGTCAAAAATGGTAGAGCTTCTTTCACGTGTCTGGGATCACAGTCCCTGCAGATACATGAAAGGTTTTCGGATGTTGACTGTTTGTTGGAGTGACGGTGCAAGCTGCTTTCCGATTGATTTTGCACTTTTATCATCAAGTGATTCCAAAAATCAGCTTAGTGGAAATCATAAGGCTATGGATAAACGTTCTTGCGCCTGGCAGCGTCGTAAAGAGGCCGTCACCAAATCTACTGAACAGGTGAAAATTATGGTTCAACGGGTTCTCGGCAAAGGGTTCAGTGCAAAATACCTGCTAATGGACAGCTGGTTCATGATGCCTGCAAGGATAATGGCTTTGATAGACCATATCAAAGTTATCGGCATGATTAAAAAGAGCCCCAAAATTCATTACCGGTATAACGGGAAAAAAACTGACTTGAAATCGATCTACGAAATGATCAAAAAACGCAGGGGCAGAGCAAAAATATTAGCAAGCGTTATTGCTGATCTTTCTGAAAATCATAAAGCAAAAATCGTTTTTGTACGGGACCGGAGAAAAAAAGACTGGCTTGCAATCCTGTCAACCGATATCGAACTTTCAAACGAAGATATTGTTCGTATTTATGGAAAACGCTGGGATATTGAAGCCTTCTTTAAAATGGCAAAACAGCATCTCAAACTTGCAAAGAAAATTCAGTGCCGAGATTATGATGCTCTTATTGCACATACGTCTATTGTGTTCATGAGGTATATGTTTCTTTCCTACCAGTTGAGGCTGAGGAAAGACAACAGGACTTTTGGCGAACTCTTTTATGCCTGTTGTGATGAAATCAAGGATATATCCTTTGTTGAAGCGCTTCACCGGGTACTTATACTTACTGTTGATAAAATCCGCCAGACCGGTAACTTTTGTGAAAAACTGCTCACGCTTTTCTTGATACAGTCATTGAAACGGCTTTGATCAATGCCGGATTGTCAAAGAACTGGGCTGGGGCGGTAAATTGAATCCCGAAAGTTGAGTTATTAATTAAAAAAATTTTTCATCATTTTTGCGGCATGGCAATATGCGATTTCCTGCGCTTCCATAGTCATGCCACCTATATGCTGGGTAATTGTAACCTGCTCACTCTCTTTTGCATATTTTAATAAGGGGCTATTTACTTTGTTTCGGACTTCATCAGCAAGTACATCCGTTGCTATTTTAGCTTTAGGATTCATCTTTAAAAAAGAGACGATATCCTTCTCGTTAACCATATCTCCTCGAGAAGTGTTAACTATCAAAACGTCATTTTTTACTTTTTTTAAAAATTGTTCATCAACCATATTAACTGTTTCATTACTCACATGCACATGTATTGCAATTACATCGGATTTTTTTGCTAATAAATCTAAATTTGCCACTTGCTCGTAATATTCGTTTTCAACCGATTTGTAAGGGTCATAAACAAGAACGTTAGAACCAAATGCACGGCAATAATTAGCAAACATTGATCCTAAACGACCATAGCCGATTACGCCAATTGTTAAATAATTCATTTGTCGGCCAATATAATTTTCATAATTCCATTCACCTTGAAGAGCGTTATTATGACTTCTCACAACATGCCGAAGTCCGCTCATCATGAGCGAAAAGGCCAGTTCTGCAGTTGAACTTATTTTATTTATTACTGCTCTCTCCTCAGTTAAAGAAAGAATAGGTATTTTCTTATCTTTAGCATATTGTTTATCAATATGATTAGTCCCGGTGGAAGCTGTACAAATAACTTTTAAAGCTTCTGCGGCATCAAGTATTTCTTGCCCAATAAATACTTTAGATTTGTTTGGGTTCGTGAATATTGCATCACAATCTCCAACTTTATTAATGACCTCTTCTAAGCTTGGGTCCTCTAAGTATATTACCTCACCAGTAATTTCCAGTATTTCACATAAACCCTTTATATGCTTAACAGGGGTAATAGATAATATTTTTGGTTTTCTCAATGTTTTAATCCTTTTTATTTACAGGCTTAATGTAGTTTCGAGGTTTTTTTTCAATAATTTTTTCCGCAATTAAAAAATCTATTTCAGTATCTACATTTACTGATCTTTCCAGAGGGAGAATATAAGGACGGCTGTTCTTGCTGCCATAGCGAAGGTTTTCAACCATGAGATGATCCCTTTTTAACGCATAAATAGATCCACTTCGAATATATGCATCCGGTTTGAGATCCTGCCTGCGCATTTCAGGTACCTCCGGAAAACAAAAATCAACGATTCTATCATCGACAATTTTTTTAATTCTAATCGGATGATTATCTTCTATTTTATTCACTGCGATAACAGAATCAGCACCTGTTGAAATTAATTTTATAATAGAAGCATCAATATCTTCTACAATTTTCAAAGGGTTTGTGCACATTAACTCTATTATAAAATCATATTTAATACCCTCATCATTTTCAACCCACTGTACTGCATGCTGTAATGCAGAAACTGAGCTAGCTGTATCAGTTGCAAATTCAAGGGGTCTTAAAAAAGGGGCTTCAGCACCATACTTAATTGCTATTTCCTGAATGTCTTTATCATCTGTAGAAACAATATACCGTGTAATTAAATTGCTTCGTTTTGCTTCTGCAATTGTATAAGCAATCAATGGGATATCTAAAATTGGACGAATATTTTTAAATGGGACAGATTTTGAGCCACCTCTTGCCAATGTAATCGCAAGTATTTTTGGACTATTATTCATTTATACAAGCTCTTTTTTTTCATTCATTAATGTGTAAAAAATATTTTCAGCACCTATTTGGCCAATTCTCAAAGCACTTCTACTATCATCTATTGGTAAAATACCAATACGGCCACCAACCAGATTACAAGTTCGAAGCACACTTGACGATGTAAAACACCCTAACCCATAAAGAGCTTTATAGGTTGGTTCTCTGTCCTTTCGGGGTTTCATTGAAGCTGACGTTTGTATAAACTCACCCATTCCATTTACAACCCAATAGTGACCATAGTCTATAAGGCCCGGGAATACAGTATCATAGCCCTTATACTGTGCATCAACTATAATATTATCAAATAACTTATGTGGTCTAAAAATGTATTCATAATTTACATACAGAAGGGCTTCAGGATAAATTTTCCTTTTTTCTATCATTACCAAGGTTTCTTTCATTAACTCATCAATACTAAAGGAGTCAACACCAGCGATTTCATAACGTGGAATCCAGGATAACCCGTGTCTCTCAGAAAGTTCATTATCATCGGACAAAAAATAAATTTCATTGATATATTTTGCATTTTTAAGTTCTGCTACCACTTGATTTATCAGTTGGTTTTCAATTGAGTTTGGGTCAATAGCACCCTTTACCGGTACTACCGCAATTATGTTAACATTATCCGGCCTTAATGACTCTGGCAAACCATTCATGGAAGCTGAATCGACCTGTTCAATAATCGACACAACACCTTTTGCTCTTTCAGGTTTATTGCCCTGATGCAAACCATGATGGTGATAAACAACTGCATCTGGCTCATAAATAATTTGGTAACCAGCTTCAATAACGGCCTTTCCCCATAACCGATCTTCAATATTTGTTGCATTTTCATCAAAAGGAAAAAGTTCCCATATATCCTTTTGAATTATACTGTTAGCGTTATGAAAGAAGTAATCTTTAATTTGTATTCTTCGATCTAAGCCAAATGTTGTAAGAAGATCACGTTTATCTACATCAGAAGTAAAGGCAACAGGTACTTGTCTGCCGTATACGCCTGCAATCTTTTCATCATCAATATTTTTTATCAAATTACTTAGCCATAAGCAATCCTTTGGAATGCAATGTGCAGAGATACAGACAATATACCGACCTGAAGATGCACGTATACCTTCATTAATAGCAAAGCCTGGAAGATATTGCTTAATCTTTATTATTGCTGCCAGTGGGAATCGTTTAGCAACTTGAACTGTATAATCAGTACTTTCATTATCAACAAGAATAATCTCAAAGTCCTGGTAAACCTGTTTGCAAATCATTCCTAAACAGTGAGCAATCCATCTTTCCTCATTCTTGGTACGTATGATAATTGAAACTTCAGGCATAATCATTCCTTATTTAAACATCTCATTTGTTAGAAGAATATCTTCCGGTAAATCCTTAACTGCTTTCTTTCCAAGAATTTTATGTGAATTTTTAGCATGAATACCTGTACCTGGGTTACGATAACAAATCATACTCTTATCAAGAATTGTCCCTGCTTTAATTTCTTTTTTTGAGACCATTGACACATGGTATTTATCTCTTGTAATCATTTCTGTCTTTGAAACAAATTTATCTCCATTCCCCTTAATTTTTAACACACTGCGAATATCACGAACCATGGCAATAAACTCATCCGACCCAAGCGACATTTTATGGTCAAAACCTATCATATTTTTATCTATAGTGTAGTGCCGTTCAATCGCTTTTGCCCCCATTGCTGCAGCTATAACAGAGGGAAGGTAACCAAGTTCATGTCCGGAATAACCAACAGGTAATCTATACCTTTCCTCAAGTACTTTAATCATTTGCAGATTACATTCATCTAAAGGTGTCGGATATGCTGACACACAATGAAGCAACATTAATTGAGCGTTATTATTTTGAAATATTTCAACTGCTGTATCTATTTCTTTTATATCCGACATCCCAGTTGACAAAATTGTCTTTTTTTTCAACTTCGCAAGATATTCCAATAGTTCAATATTTGTTAAACTGTGGCTGGCAAGCTTATATATTTCTACTCCTAAATCTTCAAGAAAATCTACAGCATCAGTATCAAAAGCTGTCACAATAAAATCCAGGCCTTTCAACTCAGAGTATTTCTTTAATTCCCTGTATTGCTCAAAATTAAATTCAAGGTGTTCTCGAATCTCACGATAAGTTTTTCCAAATTCAGGGAAACGATCATCGGGAGCATCTAAGACTGATTTCACAGCCAATACATCAACCGTGCGTTTCTGAAACTTCACAGCGTCGGCTCCCGCAATTGCTGCAACATCAATTAGTTTCTTTGCAATTTCAATGGATCCGTTATGATTTAAACCCGCTTCAGCTATGATGTAACAGTGTCCAGAATTTGAACCTGAAAAAAATTTGTTAAACTTCATATATCCCTCCTGAAAAATATTAACTAAAAAAAATTCCCGGATTTTTAACAAAATCAACAATTTGTTTAGCAAATTCACTAAATTCTTCCTTATCAGACCTAATCACAATTTCGGGTTTTTCCGGGGGCTCATACGGGGACGAAATCCCCGTAAAATCCTTAATTTCGCCCTTAAGCGCCTTTTGATAGATCCCTTTGGGATCTCTTTGAATACAAACCTCAAGGGGGCAATCCACAAACACTTCGATGAAACGATCATCCCCGACCATATCTCTTACTCGCTGCCGATCCTTTCGGAAGGGTGAGATGAAGGCGGTCAGGGCGATGACACCAGCGTCGACGAACAGTTTGACCATTTCTCCGATGCGGCGGATGTTTTCTTCTCGATCTTTTTCGGAAAAGCCGAGATCGCCGCAGAGGCCGTGACGGACATTATCCCCGTCGAAAACATAAGTCGAACAGCCCATGCTGTGAAGCTCTTTTTCGACCAGATGGGAGAGGGTTGATTTTCCTGACGCTGAAAGGCCGGTAAACCATATAACGGCGCCTTTATGACCATGGAGCCGTTCGCGGTCGGTTCTATCGATCAGGGATTTGTGACGGGTGACGTTGCTGCTGTTTATTTCGTATACCATGTTAGGAGACCCGTTAGAGTTTATTTTTTTCCACAGATTACACGGATTAGCACAGACTATTCTGGAGATTTAGATGCCTCGTTTCAAATCGATAACCATTTCATTCACAGTTCGATGTAATCAAAGACGGCTTCGTAAAACGTTCGAATCTCTGCGTTACGCTTCATTCCTTACGGATTCGCAAGCCTTGACCTCGAACGT
This sequence comes from Desulfatiferula olefinivorans, assembly GCF_054657895.1. Taxonomy (NCBI): domain Bacteria; kingdom Pseudomonadati; phylum Thermodesulfobacteriota; class Desulfobacteria; order Desulfobacterales; family Desulfobacteraceae; genus Desulfatiferula; species Desulfatiferula olefinivorans. The sequence continues at coordinate 15,187 of NZ_BAAHXV010000011.1, forward strand.
TTTTCTAAGCCGTCTAAGATTTGACTTTTTTTATGAGACCATCATTTTTGTCCGCAGATTGCACAGATTAACACAGATTATTTTGGGGGGGTCTTTCGCTTTTTAATCTGCGGGAATCTCCGCAATCTGTGGATGATCTTTTTGTTTTTTGTCCGCAGATTATTCTGGGTGGCCTCTCTTTATTGAATCGGCGGCTTAGGCTCAATTTATCAGAAACAAACCTTGAACTGCGTTAAAATGCTTGTCTTTGGTAAACAGTTTATAGCCGTGCTGAAATGAAACAGCTGCAATCCATATATCATTGGTGGGGATGGGGGTACCTGCTTTTTTTAGATTATTGAGTATCAACGCATAAAATTCTGCGGTTTCAACATCAATTCCATGAACGACAACTCTGGGTGAGTCCAGAAAAAAAGCAAGCTCCCCTTTGTTCTTTGCTTCCCTGATGCCATTCGTAAATCCGGAATATAGTTCACCAATACTTATCGTTGAAATTCCGATCACATCAATCTGACGCAATGCCTCAACCACGGCCTGATCACCTTTCATGGCCAGTGAATAAATATTGGTATCGATCAGGACCTTCTTCAATCCCACAACTCCTGATCGATCTGACGTTCGCCGTTGATCCTCCCCTGGATATTCTCATATTCGTCATCCGACCATGTGCCGAAGAGATCATCCAGATCATGGTATTCACGAGAATATTGTTTTTCTTTTTCAAGACCCAGATTTTTCTTTATAAATTCAAGCATCAACTGATTGACGCTTTTACCTTGTTTTGCCGCGATTATTTTTAATTTTTCAGAGACTTCCGGCTCGACACCCCTGATTGTAAGCGCCTTCATACACGCTCCTTCCCCATGCAATGGCATTATATAGTTTCAATATGCAATCACTTTATGCCATCTCACTCAAAAAGTCAAACCGGTACGGATTCCCAATTCACGTCACTTTTTTTGTCCACAGATTACACGGATTAACACAGATTATTCTGGAGTGGTTTATTGTTTTTTTAATCTGCGGTAAACTGCGTTATCTGTGGGCTGATTACATCGCAAGAGGTTGCGCTTTGAATGGAATTTCATGGAATACAAATTCTGTTTCAAGCGCTTCTTGATAGACAGCTTCCAGAAATCCGGAACCAAGTTCCTTGTGAACCTCCATCGCAGCCCCGATAATCCTGTATGTTCGGCATCTTTCATCGTTTTTTCAAGAAATTACACGGATTATTGTTTTTTTCTCTCTTTAATCTGGTGTTATCACTCTGCCCGATACAGGGTTACCCTGAAGTAATCGGCTTCGTCTTCGAAACGAGGGGCTTTCAGTCCGTTTGTCTTGTAATGATTTACCACGGCTTGAAGTCCGCGCCCCACCCGATCGGCCAGTTTGTAATCTTTAAGCATCTGCGAAACGATGGGGTTTCTGTAATAGGAGATGCCCGAAAGGGCCCGCGTGAGATTCAAGGTATTGGGCAACCCGCCCGGCGAAAAAATTTCCACCCGATCTTTAAAAAGATTGATGCGAATCCGTTGTCCGAAAACAGACCAGTCTCTGTGCATAAAGGCGTTGACGATGATTTCCCGTATGGCAAATGTTTCAAATTCTTTTTTTTCGATCCTGTTTCCAGTATCCGGATCAAACATCACCCTTGTCGCTGAATGCTTTTGGACAAAGGAAACCCCCAAAGAAATACAATCCACCAGGGTGCATTCATTACTCTGGTAATCCAGCAGGTCAGAAGCGGTATCGACACCGTCAAACGCGTTCATTTCAATTCCACTTTGGGGTAGATACCGTGAAGGATTGCTTCCAAAAAAAAGAAGGCCGACCACGCTTATGCGATTCTGCTCATCGACACATTGCAGGTTGTAAAGAAACTGTTCCAACTCATTTTCTTCAAACGAAAGCCCCCGATGGCGTTCCACATAATCTCGGAATCGCAAAAGATCAAAATCTTTCGTTGTGTAATCAACCACCGGTGAAACCTCAAAATGAAGGTGCTGCCCATCTTGAAAAAGCCTTATAAGTTCTTCATTGCTTGGTTCGATGGATACAGATCCCGCTCTTATGTAAAACCGGTTGCTCGTCTTGACTTTGTAAGGTTTGTGCATTCCCTTTTCAACCGTCACCCTCAAAATTTTTTTACCCTCAACAACGTACGAGGTGATTTCCGGAATAATGGAGGGTTGAATGGTGTTTCGGCAGATATTGACAATTCTTTCTTCGACGCCTTTATCAACATGCTCGATCATACCCTGATCTGAAATCCCCACATAGATATCACCCCCATTCATATTGGCAAAAGCCACGACCTCTTTGGCCAGGAAGTCACTGTGAAACCGGACTGACTTGAATTCGACCCTGGAATTCTCACCGGCTTTGATTATTTCATCAATGTTGATCGGAATCATGTCGTATTATAGCCTCTGATTTCAATGGTTATAGCCGACCAAAAAAAGATCAAACAACGTGATGGCCTTTGGCGCACAGGACTGATTTTAGGGCGTCGCGGGCCTTGTCTTCGCCGTGGACGAGTTTGATGGCGCCGGGTTTTTCGGGCATGGATTCAACGAAACGGACCAGACCGGACTGATCGGCATGGGCGGAAAAGCCGGCCAGGACATGGATGCCGGCGTTCACGGGAACGGTCTGTCCGTCGAGTCGGATCCGACCGTTTGGTGTATGCGCCGTTTCAAGAAGGGCCCGGCCCGGTGTTCCTTTGGCCTGATAACCTACAAAGAGCACGTCGTTTCGTGCATCATCCAGGTTTCGTTCCAGGTGGGACAGGATGCGTCCGCCGGTCAGCATGCCGCTGCCGGCGATGATGACGGCCGGTCCGGGCAGGTCAAGGAGTTTACGGTGATGATGATGGTTTTCCACGGCGTAGAGGTTTTCAAATTCCAGGGGGTGATCGCCGCGTCTGAGAAGATTACGGGCCTCGTTGTCCCAGCATTCCTTGAGTGACGCATAGATGTGGGTGATTTCGAGGCCAAGCGGGGTGTCGATAAACACGGGGATGTCCGGATCGATGCTACGATCGGACTTGAGCCGGTCTATTTCGTAGATCAGTTCCTGGGTCCGTCCCAGGGCGAAAGCCGGGATGAACACCTTGCCGCCGTCTGCAAGGGCCTTGTTCAGGATAGCGCCGAGCGCTTCGGTGCGGTGGGTCCGATCCGGATGAAGGCGATCGCCGTAAGTGGATTCTAAAACCAGAAGGTCGCAGGCGTCAGGGGTGTCCGGATCAGGCAGCAGCGGTGTGTCGATGTTTCCAAGATCGCCTGAAAAGACGGCCGAGAACGGATCCCCGTCGGGACGGGTGAACCCGAACCGTATGAAGCATGATCCCAGGATGTGACCGGCATGGCCGAAGGTGAACGTAATGCCTTTTTTCAGGGCAAACGTTTCATTGTATTCAAAGCCCCAGGACAGATCGTCAATCGCTTTCATCAAACGCTGCCTGTCCTTCTCCGGCCGATCGGAAAAGGACAGTCCGTCATCCAGCATGGGTCCGAGCAGGGCTTTGGTGCCGTGGGTGCAGAGAATTTCGCCGCAGAACCCCGCCTCGATCAGCTCCGGTATGCGGCCGATGTGGTCGATATGGGCATGGGTGATCAGCAGATAATCGATGGCCGAGGCCTTGACCGGCATGTCCGACAGGGGGGTTGCCCTGTCATCGCCCATGGCGGAGCCGCAATCCACCATAATCGTCACCCCGTGCGGCAGCAGCATCAGATGGGACGACCCGGTCACGGTGGTTTCACCGCCAAGATGGATCACGTCGAAGGGAAGGGTCATGGGTATTGGTTCATCCGCAGATTACAGGGATTTAACACAGATTGATTTTATAGTTTTTGTCCGCAGATTACGCGGATTAACACAGATTATTGGGGGTGAACTTTCGTTTTTAATCTGCGGGAGTCTGCGTAATCTGTGGATATTTTTACTGGTTCCGACTGAAAAAGCCCACGTACCAGTCCATGGCCTCTTCCAGACCGGCGCCGATGTCATGGGTGGGGGCGTAGCCCAAAAGGTTTGCGGCTTTGGTGATGTCTGCCTGGGAATGGTGGACGTCACCGGGTCTGAAATCCCGGTAGACGGGGCGGGTTGCCGCAAGGTCCGGCACCCGGGATAGAAGACGTTTCTGGATTTCGTCGAACAGGGTGTTCAGGCTGGTGCGCCCGCCCACGGCCACATTGTAGACCTGGTTGACGGCGTCGGGGTTATCGGTAGTGGCGGCCAACAGGTTGGCCTGGACGGCGTTTTCGACGTAGCAGAAATCCCGGCTGGTTTCGCCGTCCCCGTTGACATAGACCGGCTCCTTGTTCAGAAAACCGGCCACCCATTTGGGGATGACGGCGGCGTAAGCGCCGTCCGGATCCTGGCGCGGGCCGAAGACGTTGAAGTAGCGAAGGCCGATGCTCTTGAACCCATAGGTCCGCGCGAAAACCTCGGCATAGAGTTCATTGACGTACTTGGTCACCGCATAGGGAGACAATGGCTTGCCGATGGCGCCTTCCACCTTGGGCAGGGCGGGATGGTCGCCATAGGTCGAACTGGATGCGGCATAGACAAAGCGTTTGGCTTTGGCGTCACGGGCCGCCACCAGCATGTTCAAAAATCCGGTGATGTTGGCGGCGTTGGTGGTCAGCGGATCTTCGATGGACCGGGGAACGGAGCCCAGGGCGGCCTGGTGAAGCACATAATCGACGCCCTCGCAGGCTTTTTTGCAGGTTTCCGGGTCACGGATATCGCCTTCGATAAAGGTGAAATCACCCCAGGCCGTCTCGCCGACCAGGGTTTTGACTTCATCGAGGTTCCGCTGATGGCCTGTGGCGAAATTATCGAGGCCCACCACACGCTGATTCATTGTCAGCAAATGTTCCAGAAGGTTGGAGCCGATGAATCCGGCCACACCGGTGACGAGCCAGGTGGATTTTTTGGCCACCAATTCTTTTCTCAGTGTTTGATACATGGGCTTAACTCTTTTTTAAACGGTTATGGTACCATCATTTGTTTCAGGACATACCTGAACAAGGAGAGCCTTTGGACGGCACGTCGGTAGATCTCTTCAAACTGATCCTGATTGTAGATATGACTGACACTGTTTCTGTCATCAACGGCGTCCATGAGTTGTTCATAGTCCTCAAGTGTCAGTGAACCGATGTTGTAAAACGCCTTGATCACGGACTTGGGGCTTTTGGCGTCAATGCCGTTTGTTTCCAGCAGATAGACCTTCAACGTCTTCCAGATCAGCTCGGTGCAGACTTCAAACTTCTGGACTCTGCCGCTTTTAATGCTGTCAACAATCGTTTCATCCAAGGAATCGGTATCGATGGATAAAGACGCTTCGAAATTATCCAGGGCATCCCGGAGCTGAACGAGTTTGTATGTCAGCCGACCTTCCATACCACAACATCCTTGAGTGCCTGTTTTCTGAAATCCGGGTCGACCCGATCAAAATGGACCAGTTCGACATGAAAGGGAATCCGGCTTTGCTCCCAGAATTCGCCAAACCTTATTTTTAACCTGCGAAAGATGTCGTCAGGGACACCTTCAATGCCTATGTCTGCATCGGAGCCCCGCCGGGCATCACCCCGGGCCCGTGAACCGAAGAGAAAAATCCGGGCATTTGTATCACGGAACAGTTCGAGAATTTTCTCCCGAGCACACGCTTCGTACTTTTTTTCAGGATACGCATCCACGGTTATCAACAAAACCCTATGAGGTTGGGTTAAAAAAGAATCGCTGTTCCAGTTGATAGGCACGCGTTGCTTTGCCCATCCTACCATGAGTCGCCTTTAGAAGATGGGCAAAGCAAAGCCTGCCCATCAAAGTCTTAAGTAAAACCTACAAGCGTCCGTCACTCTCTTCGGCGGGAAGGACGTATTTGATGTCGTAGAGCACATGGCTCGCTTTACCCAGCGCGCGGATGGCGGAAACGCCCATGTCTTTGAACTGATGGTGAGCCACGGCGAGGATGACGGCGTCGTAAGCGCCCTTTTCCGGTTTTTCAATGGGCGTGATGCCGTATTCGTGAACCGCTTCGGCGGGATTGACCCAGGGATCGTACACATCCACACGGGCGTTGTAATCGGACAGTTCCTTGACCATGTCGACCACCCGGGTATTGCGAAGATCCGGGCAGTTTTCCTTGAAGGTGAGGCCCATGATCAACACCCGGGCGCCGTCCACATGAATTTTTCGTTTGATCATCTCCTTGACCACCTGGGAGATCACGTAAGCGCCCATGCCGTCGTTGATCCGTCGGCCCGCCAGGATCACTTCGGGATGATAGCCGATTTCCTGGGCCTTGTGGGTCAGGTAGTAAGGATCAACCCCGATGCAGTGCCCGCCCACCAGACCGGGGCGGAAGGGCAGGAAATTCCACTTGGTGCCTGCGGCCAGCAGCACCTCTTCGGTATCGATGCCCAGCTTGTTGAAAATGATGGCCAGCTCGTTGATCAGGGCGATGTTCAGGTCCCGCTGGGTGTTCTCGATGACCTTGGCCGCCTCGGCCACCCGGATGGAACTGGCTTTGTGGGTGCCTGCGGTGATGATCATTTTGTACAGGGTGTCCACATACTCGGCGATGGCGGGGGTGGAACCCGAAGTCACCTTGAGGATGTTGGTCACCCGATGCTCTTTATCACCGGGGTTGATGCGCTCGGGGCTGTACCCGGCAAAAAAATCGGTGTTGTAAGTCAGGCCGGACACCTTTTCAAGAAGGGGAACGCAGACCTCTTCGGTGGCGCCGGGATACACCGTGGATTCGTAGATCACCACGTCTCCTTTTTTCAGAACCTTGCCCAGGCTCTCACTGGCCTTGACCAGGGGCGTCAGATCGGGCCGTTTGTGGTCGTCAATGGGGGTAGGCACGGTGACGATAAACACATTGCAGGCTTTGAGGTCATCGAGGGTGGCGGTGTAGGTCAGATGGACCGCCTGTTTCAACAGCTCGGGTTCGACTTCCAGGGTGGCATCGATGCCCTTTTCAAGCTCATCGATACGGCTCTGGATGATATCAAAGCCGGTGACGGCAATTTTCTTTCCGAATTCCACGGCCAGGGGCAGTCCCACATAGCCGAGACCGACAATGGCGAGCCGGGTTGTTTCGATGGTAATCATGATCAATCCTTACGTGATGTGTTATGGGTTGATGGCTTCGTAAAAAGTCCGATTTAGCGCTAAAGCTTCACTTCGTGTCTGCGTTGCGCGTCATCCCTCGTCACTGCGGCGTACCCTTAGTACACCTCATTCCTCGGGATTCGCGACGCCTTGAACTCAAACTTTTTTCTTTGCCATCCTTTGATGACTTTTTACGAGTTCATCATGGGTTAAATACCATTGGTAGGTTTTGGCAAGACCCTCGTCAAGGGTCGTGCGGGAGGTCCAGCCCTGGGCGGTCATCCGGCTGACGTCCAGGCATTTGCGGGGCGTGCCGTCGGGTTTGGTCGTATCCCACTTCAGGTCACCGCTGAAACCGACCACTTTTTTTATTCGCTCGGCCAGGTCCCGGATGGTCACATCCTGACCCGTGCCGATGTTGAACAGGGGCGTTTCATTTGAGACGCCGTGAAACGCGTCCATCTTCATCAGATGGATGCAGGCGTCGGCCATGTCGTCCACATAGAGGAATTCCCGCATGGGGGCGCCCGTACCCCAGACCGTCATGGCGTCAGTGCCTCCTGCTTTGGCTTCGTGACATTTTCGAAGCAGGGCCGGCAGGACGTGGGAGGTTTCGAGATCAAAATTGTCGTTGGGGCCGTAAAGGTTCGTGGGCATCACCGGAATAAAGAGGGTTCCGTGCTGTCGGTTGTAGGCCCAGCACATTTCAATGCCGGATATTTTTGCAACGGCATAGGCCGAATTGGTGGGCTCGAGGGGGCCGGTCATCAGAGACGCTTCCCGGATCGGCTGGGGGCAGAGCCTCGGATAAATGCAGGATGATCCCAGAAAGAGCAGCTTTTTTACACCGGCGCGGTAACTCTGGTCAAGGACATGGGTCTGGATAAGAATGTTTTTGTATATGAAATCGGCCGGGTAGGCGTTGTTGGCCAGAATGCCCCCGACCTTGGCCGCCGCCAGAAACACGTACTCAGGTTTTTCCGCCTCGAAAAAGGCCCGGACCTGTTGTTGATCTTCAAGATCGAGTTCCTGGTGGGTCCGGGTGATGATGTGACGATATCCGGCGGCCTCAAGCCGGCGGACGAGGGCCGAACCGGCCAGACCCCGATGCCCGGCCACATAGATTGTCCCGTCTTTGTTCACCCGTCGACCATCATTCCTTGTAATCGCATGTGGCAAAGCCATGACGTTGACACAGATGATCTTTCCGGGCCTGTTCCAGGTCCCGCTCCACCATTTCGGCCACAAGCGTATCCAGAGAAATGCGGGGTTCCCAGCCAAGTTTCGTTCGGGCCTTGGCGGGATCGCCGAGCAGGTTCTCCACCTCGGTGGGACGAAAATACCGGAGGTCCACCTCCACGATGACCTGGCCCGTGTCGCCGTGAATGCCCTTTTCGTCGACGCCTTTCCCTTCCCAGCGGACAGGAACGGCAAGCTTGTCTGCCGCAAGGGTGATGAATTCGCGGACCGAATGCTGCACACCCGTGGCGATCACATAATCGTCCGGTTCGTTCTGCTGGAGCATCAGCCACTGCATTTCCACGTAATCCCGGGCATGGCCCCAATCGCGAAGGGCGTCTAAGTTGCCGATATACAAGCGATCCTGAAGGCCCAGCTTGATCCGCGAGAGAGCCCGGGTGATCTTCCGGGTCACAAAGGTTTCCCCGCGCACCGGCGATTCATGGTTGAAAAGAATACCGTTGCAGGCATACATCCCGTAGGCTTCCCGGTAATTGACCGTGATCCAGTAGGCGTAAAGCTTTGCCACGGCATAGGGACTGCGCGGATAAAACGGCGTGGTTTCGGTCTGGGGAATTTCCTGAACCTTTCCGTATAGTTCCGAGGTCGACGCCTGGTAAAACCGGGTCTTTTTTTCAAGACCCAGAATACGGATTCCTTCGAGAAGCCGCAGGGTTCCCAGGGCATCCACATCGGCCGTGTATTCCGGCGACTCAAAAGACACCGCCACATGACTCTGGGCGGCCAGGTTATAGAGTTCGTCGGGCCGGACCTGCTGAATGATGCGGATCAGATTGGACGAGTCGGACAGATCTCCGTAATGAAGAAAAAACCGGCGGCTTTTTTCATGGGGGTCCTGGTACAGATGGTCGATCCGATCGGTGTTGAACAGGGAAGCCCGTCGTTTGATGCCGTGGACCTCATAGCCTTTGTCCAGCAGAAATTCGGCCAGGTAGGCTCCGTCCTGGCCGGTGATGCCTGTGATCAAGGCTTTTTTCATGTCATCTCCTTCGGGTACACGGCTTCGGAAAACGTCCGATCTCTGCGTTACGCGTCATCCCTCGTCACTGCGGCGTACCCTTAGTACGCCTCATTCCTCGGGATTCGCAAGCCTTGACCTCGAACGTTTTCCGAAGCCGTCTGACATTTGATTTCTTACGTGACCGTCAAGGGTCACGATGAGGCGCCGGTCGACGCCCGCGTTATGAAGGGTTTCGAGGGAATAATGCTCATTGTCGAAGGCGGTAACGATCACCCGGTCAAAGGCCATCGACGAAAAGCCGTCCGGGCCCGTTACGGTATGGCCGAACCTTGTCTGGCCCAGGCGGGCGTGATCGATGACGCCCACCAGCTCAATCGGTGTCCGGGTGAGATCCTGGACGATCATTTCGGCGATGCCGGCGGCTCCGAAAAAGACGACCCGCCGAACGCCCTGGTCGACGAGGGTGTTGATCAGGGTGTGGATCCCCGCGTAGGATCGTTTGTACAGATCGTAGGAATGCCGGATATAGTCATAGGCCAGACGGGTTTTTTCCGCCGCCCCTTCCGGGGTCAGGATATAGCGCACCCGTTTTCTTGGGAGAGACTTGGCCTTGAAATAGCCCTTGGCGGTCAGGTGGCGGACAAATCCGTTCACAAGCCCCAGGGACATACCGAGCTTGTCGGCCAGGCTCCGCTGGCTGACCTGACCATTGCCTTCGATCTCTTCAAGGATCTGTAATGTTTTGAGTTCCCGGCTGTCCATAGAGGGGTTGGCTCGTAAGTGATGGCTACGTGCGGACACAGCTCCGCCCGGTGGATTACAGCGGAGAGCCGTTTCAGGCCCGGCTGTTCGGCGGTGGGTTTCGTTCAGCGATCGTCGCGGTCGGCACGTCACGGCATGCATCGGACCTGCTTCAAAAACGGTCCGTACCCGTGCCGATGGTTATTGTCGCGGGCATGGCCCGCCGCTTCCAGGGCGTCACAGGTCTTATCGCGCATGGGCTTGCCGCGTTGTGACACCCGGTGTGTTCAGGCAGTGAACAGTTTGTTAACACAGCCTTCCCACGAAACGCAAGCCTTTTCCCCTTCACGGCCGTAAACGTTTGACGGCTCAGGGAAGACGGCTCATAAAAAAACCGCATGCGCCGCGATAAAGCCCTGACGCATGCGGATCAGGTCCAACAACCCCGTTACCGTTGATCGGCGGCTCGATTGCTTTCCGATGCGATCAGTCCTTCGGGGAGCCCTCGTCCGCCCGGGGGACGGGGGGCGGTATGGTTGCTGATGTATTCGTAAATAAAGGCGATGAACACGGCCATGAACAGAGAACCGAACAAAGCCAGCGCCAGGATCAGACGAATATTCTTCTCCCTTTTGGTTTCCACCAGGGGCGACCGGATCACGGTGATGCTGTTTTTGATTTTCCGCGTCAGGTATTCTGCATTGATCTCGTCGGCCATGCGGGAATAGCGGATCAGGTAGTCCTTGACGCGGTTCATCCGGACCACCACAGCCTCGGTACGGGTTTCGTCTTTTTCCTCTTTGCGGATCTTCTCAATTTCCTTTTTGAGGGTTTCGATGTCCACGGCGCTGTTGATGGCCTCGACCTCGGCATCGATGATGGACTTCAGGAGAAAGGACCGGTAATCGTTTTTGCGGATTTCATCGTAGAGCCCCGATTCCAGGGTAATGCCGGCGGCCATGCTTTCGGTGAGCGCACGTTGCGGGACGCCCCCCGCACGGCTTTCCTTGTTCATTTCCTTGAGAAGGGTCCGGGAGACATCCGCGGCCAGCTCCTTTTTCTGCTTGGTGGCTTCAAGGCCTCTGATCTGGTTTTCAAGCTGGCTGACCAACGCATCCATCTCCCGGGTCATCCGCCTGTTGGTGACAATGGCCTGAAGGGGTTTGATATGAACATCCTGAAGAAGATCGACCTCGTTTTTCACGTCCACAAAGGTGTAACCCGAGGTCCCGGACTTGAAGTAGCCGGCGCTTTCGATTTTCCGATTCAGAAAGGCAAGCAGCTTGTTCGAATAGGTCATAAAGACATTGACCACATCGTAAAACTCATTGGTTTCGACGAAATTCTCCGGGAACTCGATCTTGACCAGGGGCTCCAGGCCGTAGCGTTCCTCGAAATACCGCTTGTAACTTGTGACCACCGCAAGGGGAACGGCCGCCATCAGGTCGTCGCCGACATCGGTCAAATTCTGGGAGTATGCCCTGACGTTGAAGGTGGTGGCCCGGTAGGGAAATTCCTTGTTGTCTTTTTCCGCTTCCTTGATTTTATTGAAGATCTCCTCGGGAATCACCTCGATGATCTCGATCACCTGGAGAATGTCGTGGAGGGTCTCCGCATGTTCGTCGCCGAAGGTTTTGACGAGATCATCCTGAGCCACCGCGATGACCCGGGGCAGAATGATATCGCTTTTTTCAAAGGCCGAACCGTCGGGATTCTTGTGATTTTCGATACCCGGGAAACTCAGACTGATCTGACAGACGGCGGTCTTGATTTTGGGATATTTCAACTGGACAACGGCGAAAGCCGCCAGCACACTCAGGAAAACCAGGACTCCGATCAGCAATCGGCGTTTCCACAAAATTCTCAGGATGTCGATCAGTTCGATTTCATCGTCCGTGTACGGGGGCCTCGTGCCTAAAGAATCCATAGTTGTCCTTCGTCCGGTTGTGTGGTGTCTCTTGGGTCGCCGGACGGGAAACGGGGTCCGGCATCATCGAAATGAGTTGTTTTTTTTGGTAACCCTCGTTCGCCCTGGGGCCGTCACGCGGAAAACGATCATCCTTGAAAGGAGTACGCCAAACGGACGGACACGATTCTACGCTGAGAAAGGGCCTGGGGGCGATTCGGGATCAAGACGTTCATGAAATGAACGGCTTGATTAACGCACATCTTCAGGTATTTTTCAAGTTTTTTTTGACGGCTTCGTAAAACGTCCGATATCTGCGTTACGCGTCTTCCCTTGTCACTTTGGCGTACCCCAAGTACGCCTCATTCCTCGGTCATCGCAAGCCTTGATCTCGAACGGTTTACGAAGCCGTCTATACGTTGATTTTTTTACGAGACCGCCCTTGTTATGCCCGTGTAGGCCTTGTACCAGTCCGTGAATCGGCGAACGCCTTCGCGGATATCCACCGTGGGACGGAAGCCCACGGCCCGGGTCAGATCGTCGATATCCGCATAGGTTGCCGGGACGTCGCCGGGCTGCATGGGCAGCATGTTTTTTTTCGCCGGGATGCCCAGGGCCTCTTCGATGGCCTCGATGAACAGGCCCAGCTCCACGGGGGCGTGGTTGCCGATGTTGAAGACCGCATAGGGGGCCGGCTTACCCTCTGGGATATGATCCATGACCCGGACCACACCTTCTACGATATCGTCAATGTAGGTGAAGTCCCGCTTCATTTTTCCATGGTTGTACACGTCGATAGGCCGCCCTTCGAGGATGGCTTTCGTGAACTTGTAATAGGCCATGTCCGGACGTCCCCAGGGACCGATAACCGTAAAAAATCGCAGCCCTGTCACGGGGATGCCGAACAGATGGGCGTAGCTGTGGGCCATCAGCTCGTTGGCCTTTTTGGTGGCGGCGTAGAGGGAGACCGGATAATCCACGGTGTCACGGGTCGAAAAAGGGATTTTGGCGTTCCAGCCGTACACCGAGCTGCTGGAGGCATAGACCAGATGGGGGACCTGAATGGCCCTGCACCCTTCGAGGATATGAAGAAAACCGGTCAGATTGCTCTCACCGTAGGCATGGGGGTTTTCGAGGCTGTAGCGGACTCCCGCCTGGGCCGCCAGATGGACGACCCGGTCGAACCGGGTTTCAAAAAGGCGTTCCATGGCGGTGCGATCGGCAAGATCCATGCGGATGAAGGTAAATTTTTCGTAAGGCTCAAGCTGCTTGAGGCGATCGTTCTTGAGCCCCACATCATAGTAATCGTTGAGGTTGTCGATGCCTGTAACGGCATGCCCCTCGTCGAGCAGCCGCTTTGAAAGAAAGTACCCGATAAAACCGGCGGCGCCGGTGACCAGAACATGGCTCATGGATTCACCTCATATAAGGGATTCGTCTCGACGGTCATCAATCGACACAGGATGGTTTTGAATGTATTCCCAGAAAAAACTGACCATAGTCATCACAAAAAAACCGGCGGTCACCGCCAGCACCACGACAAGCAGGGTCCGGGGGCTGACCGGGTCAGGGCCTGCCGCGGGCTTCCGGATCATAGCCATGGAGACGATATGGTCGCGCAGCCGGATATTCATGGCGATCTGCTCGGCCAGCATCTTCTGGTCGTTTCTCGCCGTGATGGCATCCTGCATCATCGTTTCGCGCAGCATCTGATGGTCGTTCAGATCCCGTTTGACGGCGTTGACAAACTGGATGGTCTGCTGGATGGAGTTGCTGTAAAGAAGAACGGCCAGGGAGGTATCCGCGTCGGTGCCCCGCTTGAGGAGTTTTTCGCGTTCGGCGTTCAGATGTCCGTTATTTCTGCCGTTGGCCTCGATATCGGTCTGGAGTTCCCTGATCCGTCTGTCGATGGCGGCAACTCCGGCGATGTAGGACTGCTCGATCTCTTTTTTCTTGTTGAGTTCCAATGTATCGAGGGTGATTTTTCGATTCAGATGTTCCACGGCGGGGCCGACCAGATCGTTTTCCCGGCGGCTCAGGCAGTCGAACAGGGCATCGAGCACCGTGACGCCCACCTCGGGCCGATCGGTATCGTAACTGATCACCAGAACATCGGACTGCTTGGGATTGTCGACCGAAAAATCCAGGCGTTGGGGCCGGTTCGGGCCTTCGTCTTTCAAGACCTGCTCGATGATCACATCGTCATAAACCCCGGCCGAAATCCGGGCGACAATGGTTTCGATGGAATCGATCATCACCCGCCGGCCGTCTTCGGAGGAAGGCATGATGCCCGGCTGAACCGTCATGCTCACCCGGTAGATCCGGGGCATGGCGATGCTTATCAGAAGAGCCGAAAGGCCGAACAGCAAAACGCCGGACACAATCAGCCATTTCCGTTTATACAGAATACGAAGAATGTCGATCAGCTCGATTTCATCCTCGCAGGGTGGGTGGAATACGTCTGTCATCGCATGGCCTTGGGAATGTAGTAATGCGCGCCGGGCAAGCCGGCCCGAAGCGAAACACCCATTCCTTTAGCAACGATGGGGGAAACATTCAAGGAAAACCTGAAACAATAATGACGGCGTCGTAAACCTTCCAAACATTGACGTTTTACGAGTTCATCAATAATGGGCGACTATGCGCCGAAATGTACCCGAAGATCCACACGGCGTTTCATGGCCGGTCCGAGACCGGACGCATCGTCCTTGCCCTCGTCGTATTCCCCGGCGCTGATCACCTTGAACACTTTCGGCGGCATGCCCGTTTCGATCAGCGCTTCGACCACCCTGGCCGCCCGGTTGGCCCCCAGGGCCATGCGATCGGCGAACGATGCCGTTTCTGAGAAATCGCCGTCCGAATACCCGGCCACATCCACCCGCACCGGATAGGATTTCAGAAGCCAGGAAAGTTTCTTGAAAAAGGGTTTGTAGTCGTTGGCCACATCGCTTTTACCGGCACCGAAGAGAATGGGCAGCCGAACGTCCAGGGCAAGTGCGTTGCCGTCCGGCACCAGAGCCACCCAATCGTCGAGTTCCACCGATTTGATTTTCTCTTCAAGATCCTGTCGAAGCGAGGAAAAAGCCGCTGTGCTCTCGGATTCAAGGCGGTCCTCAGTCGCCGTCTGCGCCTCGTCGGCCTGGGCAGCCGGAGGCTGGGTTTGCCCCGGATACATCAGGCTGTAAAGCCACGGATCGAACCGCCACCACTCGGGTCGCCTGTCGCCGTTTTCCGAGAGAACCCGTTTGTCCAGGCGTCTGAGACGCTCCAGATGGTTTTCGGTCAACGCCTCGATCCGGACCATGTCCCCGGCTATCCGGGAAAGGGCGTCATCGATGCGTGCCCGGGCCGTTTCAATGGCCGGGGGGACGGGCTGTCGCCGATCGTCGAAACGCATCATGCGGATAACCAGCCATTCCCGGTTGTCGCTGAGCGTCAACCGGTCCTCACGGTATTCATGAAGTCTTTGTGCATACTCCGTCACCGCCTGGACCAGCATGTCCTTTTCCCGGACAACCAGAGACCGTGACGCGTCCTCGGGGAATTCAACCCCGGCTGCCGACAGCGTCAGGGGCCACCCGAAAAGGGCCAGCACTATCCCTGTGATCATTACCCGTGCATGTCTGCTGATTCGATTCATGATCCGGGTCCTTTCAGATGTCCGGGGGGTAAAGGGGATGTCCCTTGGGCACAACCACCTTGACCCGCATGTGGGCTTCGAAAATCCCGTGCTCGACCTGTTTGTATTCAATCACTTCGGCGCCCCGGAGCCAGGCCTGGGTTTCCTGGTACACCATGTCGATATCGATTCCTCCGCGCCCCAGATGCCGATAGCTGTCGACATAGACCCCGTGAATTTTCTCGGCCAGCCGCACATAACCGTCGGCCCGGGCCGCCCCTTCACCCAGAAGAATGGCCTGGCCGCGACTGACGGCGTCAACGGGGGCGATCCCCCGGCCCACGGCGTGCAGCGTCACCACGGCACGGGCAGGGGGGGGCTGATATCCCGGCGACCGACTCTCGTCGGCCGAAGCATGGGGGGCCGAAACCTGCGGCATTTCTGCTCCGTCCGCAGAGACAAACCGTCCGTCGCCCGTTTCCGTATGGGCGCATCCCGCCAGCAGTCCGACGACGAGCCCCACCGTCATGATGATCCATCGTTTCACCCGCATATGTCACCTCACTGTCCGTCCGGAAATCACGATCCATGGCACCACGGGTCAACGTCCCGCCGTGTGTGATCCACAGCGGGACACCCAAAAAACCCTGGTCATGCGATCGATGTGGGAAAAAGCATTTACTGAACGTATCGTCAGGCGGGAGACAAAACTTTAGGGGTACGCCCCAATACCGTTCATTTAACGGCATTGGGGTGCAATCGATATTCAATTCCATTGCCGTGCCGCCACGACAATGAAGATCAATCGATTTTCCAGACGAAGATGTTTTTGACGATTTCCCGGTCCAGGGCCAGTTCGGTGTTTTCAAAGGTCACACAGAAAACCGGGTGGGTCTGAGACAGGGTCACGATCACCCCGGGGGACAGGCCGAAGGAGATCAGCTGTTCAAGGATGGCGTGACTGGCGGGTTTGATGTAGGTAACCTTGCCGCTGTCGCCGGGATTGAGCTTCGCCAGGCTGACCACGGTCTGGCTGACCTCCCGGACCCGTTTCCGGCAGCAGGCGCCCCGGGGAATGGGTTTTCCGTCCGGACAGAATTCGGGATGTCCCAAAAGGGTGCAGATCGCCTCCTCGACTTCGGGCTGGAGACTGTGTTCCACTTCACAGGCGATCCGCTCCATTTCTGCACTTTTGTGTTTGAGGACGCTGCTGACCAGCACTTCGGCGATGCGATGGCGCCGGACAATCTGTTCCGCCAGCCGACGGCCGGTGTCGCTCAGATGAATCGTTTCACCGTCCAAGGTGACCAGGCCGGCATCGGCCAGGGCCTGCACATCCTGGGTTTCGAAGGGTACGGCACAGAACGGACGGACGGCCTCGAGCCGATATTCGCCCGTCTCTCCGGCTTTCCAGAGGGATTCAAGGATTTCTTCGTGCATTTCGCTGATCCGGGGTGCATTCATGGGTCTGACCTCATCAGGTGAAGGTGATACCGAAATATCGGCAACCGTGATTGATCACACCGCCGATGAACAGGGCATAGATCATCACGGCCAGAAGGATGGCCGAGGCGGTTTTCATCCCGCGTTCCTTGATCAGGACCAGGGTGGCGTTGATGCAGGGGGACAGAAAGGTCATGACCAGAAGATTGACCACCAGCTGGGTGTTGTCGTAAAGGTTTTTCAGATGCTCGATTTCCGTGGCCCCGTTTTCACGGCGGATCAGGGTTTTGATGAACACCTGCACGCTTTTCTCCGGCAGCCCCATAAAATCGCTGACCACCGGCTTCAACCCGCGCTCCAGCAGGGCCAGGCCGCCCAGGTAGTCCACCACGTAGACCAGCATGGACGCCAGCACGAAGACGGGCAGGGCCTCTTTCATGAACCAGAAGGTTTTGAGCAGGGCCTGTTGAAGAACCGCGGCAATCCGCGGAAACCGCATGGGCTGGATTTCCATGATCAGGGGCGACCGGGCGCCAAAAAAGATCTTGTTGGAAAAATACCCGGCGATGACCAGCTGGGTGATGATGATCCCGAACACGGTAATGGTGGCGGACACGGGCATGGGGTCTAAAATGACCAGCATCACGGCCAGAAGCGGGGCGCAGGGCATGCCCAGAAGCAGCAGGAAACTCATGATGTTCTTTTCTTTTTCCGTGTCCAGCACCCGGGTGGTCAGAATCGCCATGGTCACGCAGGAAAAACCCATGGCCAGAGGGATGATGCCTTTGCCGTTCAGGCCGATTTTCTGAAAGGACCGGTCCAGAAGGATGGCCAGACGCGACAGGTACCCCGAGTCCTCGAGGATGCCGAAGGCGATATAGAAGCAGAGCAGAACGGGCGTCACCAGACCCAGGGCCAGGAACACCCCGGTGGGGAAGATCCCGAAATCCGGGTCCACGAACAGCCCCCGCACAAAAGCAAAGGGAATGGGGGCGAGCAGATCGGTCAGCCAGGGAATCACATGGGCTCCGAAAATATCCGTATTGATGGTGTCGACCAGAAAGCTTGCGCCCAGAGACCCCACGAACAGGTACATCAGTCCCATCACGAAGACGGCGATGGGAATGCCGGTCAGAGGGGTCATGCACAACTGCCCCACCCGGGTCGACATTTTTTTATGGGCCGGCGTCCCCTGAACCTGAACCAGTTTGACGATTTCATCGGCCTTGCGCGCATACAGCTTGACGAAACGAACCGCAGCGGGTTCCTGATACCTTTCGTTGACCGACCGAGCCAGGTCGATAAGGCCGCTCAGAACCTCGTGGCCGAACCGTCTCCGGATATAGCGCATGACCCCGGCGTCATGGTTGAGCAGCTGCAAAGCCAGGGCCCGATGACACAGACAGTCCCGTTTGACCACCGATCGTACGGCGTCGATGAACTCCTCGGTGTCGTTGAGGTGCATGGACAGGGGCTGGGGCCGCTGCATCAGCGGAATCATCGCCAGTACCCGGTCGATGCCGATGCCGTTTCGGGCCACGGTTTCACACACCGGAATCCCGAGAATCGACGACAGCTTTCCCGTATCGATGTGAATGCCTTTCTGAGACGCTTCGTCGACCATGTTGACCACGAACAGCATGGGCAGATCGTATTCGGCGAACTGGAGGGCCAAAGAGACGGAGCGGCGGAGATTTTTCGCGTCGGCCACGATGATGATCCGGCCGATTTTCTTGTCCAGGGCATCGGGGATCAGAATATCGCGGGCCACCCTTTCTTCCTGGTTTCGGGTAAAGACCGACAAAATGCCCGGGGTATTGAAAATCTCGGTCTTCGTCCGTCCGGCAAAGCCCTTTTCCACCCGCCGTTTGAGGCTTCGGACCAGGATCTCATCGCCTTTCCGCGGACAGAGCCGGTTGAACAGGGTGGATTTCCCCACCTTGGCATTGCCCACAAGCAGGATACCGCAGTGGTTGTCCGCATCCCCGCCGTTCATACACCGCATGGGGGTGTCGAACACCTCGGCCTGACAATCACATTGGTTGCAACTGGCGCATCCGCTACACGTTTTCATTCATCCATCCCTGACGGCTTCAAAAACGTCCGATATCTGCGTTACGCTTAAGCCCTCGTCACTGCGGCGTACCCCCAAGTACGCCTCATTCCTCGGGCTTCGCAAGCCTTGATCTCGAACATGTTACGAAGCCGTCTAAAACTCGACTTTTTACGAGGTCATCATCTCGATTCAAACCATAAAATCCGTTGAGGTATACCTAATTTATCTTTCGGGCACAATCATAATTTTAGCCTCAAACAATTGGAGGTTGACTTAACCTCCGTTAACCGTTAGTCTTTTTTTATTAATGCGGAGGTCCCATGGACGATAACGAACTCAATCTTTCCGAAAATCTCGAAGATTACCTCGAAGTGATTCTCGAGCTTGAAAAAACCAAAAAGGTCGCCCGGGGCAAGGAAATTGCCCAGAAGCTCAACATTCAGCCCGGATCCGTCACCGGCGCCCTCAAGACCCTGGATAAAAAAGGCCTGATCAACTGGGAAAAATACGGGTTCATCACCCTGACGGAAAAAGGATTGTCCATCGCCGAAACCATCACGCGGCGCCATACGGTCATCAAAAACTTTCTGGTCAACGTGCTCCAGGTCGACAAGCAGACGGCGGACACAACGGCCTGCCGCATGGAGCACGCCATCGACGACACGACCATGGACCGGCTGGTCAGCTTTATCGAGTACCTGACCTCCTGCCCCTTTGCTGAAACGAACTGCACCCGGGCCTTCCGCGAATACTGCGAGGCCCAGGTCGACGCCCCCCCGAAACGTCCTGATTGCCCCTCCGGGGGTTGGCCTCGGCCGGCATGACCCATCCAAACGAGACGAACCATGGCACGATTCCTGAAAAACAAAGCGGCGAGCAAGGGCCTGTCACCGGGCTCCCTGGTGTTCATCGGACGGCAGAAGGTCGACGCGCCCCGAATCCGGCTGATCGACTACGATCAGATTACCCTCGCGGAAGAAACCCTCGGGGCCGTCGACGAGGTCGGGCCGCGGTTCGAATCCGATACGGTCAGCTGGCTGAACATCGACGGCCTTCACCATGTGAATCTGGTTGAAGACGCGGGCAGACGGTTCGATCTCCACCCCCTGCTTCTCGAAGACATTCTGGACACCGGCCAGCGCCCCAAACTGGAAGAATTCGACACCTGCCTGTTTTTCATTTTCCGGATGCTGCGCCATGATCCGGAATCGGACCGGATCATCTCGGAGCAGTTGAGCATGGTACTTTCCGAGACCGGCCTTCTGACCTTCCAGGAACAGCCCGGGGACGTGTTCGAACCGGTCCGGTCCCGGATCCGCAAGCAGAAAGGCAGGCTACGGTCGTCGGGGCCCGATTATCTTGCCTATGCCCTGATGGATACCCTGGTGGACAACTACATCGCCATCATCGAAAAACTCGGAGAGACCATCGAGGATCTGGAAGAGGAGGTACTCGAAGCGCCGGGACCGGCTGTCATGGAAAAAATCAACGCCTTCAAGCGGGAAATGAATTTTCTGAGAAAGGCCATCCGCCCGGCCCGGGAAATGATTCTGAAACTGACCCACGGCGAGTATTCGATGTTCCGGGAGAGCACCCGGCCCTTTCTGAAGGACCTGCTCGACCTGTTCACCGAAGCCGCCGAATCCATCGACACCTACCGGGATCTTCTCTCGGACATGATGAACCTCTACACCTCGGCCATGGGCAACAAGATGAACGATATCATGCGGGTTTTGACCGTGTTTGCGGCCCTGTTCATCCCCCTGACCTTTATCGCCGGGATCTACGGCACCAACTTCGACTACCTGCCCGAGCTGCATTACCGGTACAGCTATTTCATCTTTCTGGGGGCCATGGCGGTGATCGCCATCGTGCTTCTGATTTATTTCAAACGCAAAAAATGGCTGTGATCCCCGTCAAAACGGCAGGCCTTTGACCATATCGTCCACCGCGATCCGGGCCAGTTCGCCGACGGTGACCCAGCGGCCCTTCTGCTTTATAAAATCCGAGGCCTTGAACAGGTTTTCCGACAGCGACTGCTGGGTCTTGTCGCAGGCGTCTGCCCAGATCCGTGACCGTTCGGGGATATGAATCAGGTGAAGCTTGAAACCCATGGTGGCCGGCCGACCCACGGCCAGGGCGTTTCCCTGCCGTTCGGCGAAACGCCAGACATTGCCCGCCATGATATAGGTAACCCCCAAGGCCTCCGCCAAAGCCAGAACCTGGTCCCGGGGCGTCAGATCGGGATGCTCGGCTATGATCCGGTCATAGGCCCGCGCCACCTCTTCCCGGGACACCATCGCATCGCCCAGGCGTTTTTCCAGAGCCTGCTGCACCGTTTGGGTCAGGACGGCCTCGGCTCCAGGCATGACCTCCTCGTCCGTTCCCAGCATCGAGGCCTTGATATCCAGGACGGACATCGAGGGCGAAGGTTTTTTCCCCTTGAAAAACGGCATCACGGCCACACTGTGAACCATGAGCGTCGGGTGGTCACCGGCTTGTACAGGACGCCGGGGGCCTTCGATCAGACAAAGGGCCGCAAGGGCCACGGCAAGAAGCGGCAATGCCTTGTGATGATGCAGGGTTCGATTTTTCACGGGCGTCTCCTTTCATCCTTGGGATTGTCGGGTCGATCGGCCGGGGGGCGGGACACGCCGTACCGGGCAAGAATCGCCCGGTATTCAGGCCGGGCCTTGAATGCGGTCAGGGCCTTGGAAAAGGCCTGGACATCGTCGTTTGAAACCTTTTTTTTCGAAAATCCCACATAAAGCGGCTCGGAATGAACCAGGGGCGCCAGAAACCGGATGTGTCCGGCGCATCCCATCTCCCGGCTGATCAGGGACACCACGGCCACGTTCCCGACGGCGATGGAATACCGTCCGGCCAGAAGTTTGCGAACAACCTGCTCGGTAGTGATGGCCTCGTCCCTGATCAGGCCGTCGGCCTTGTCAAACACGGGCCCGTAACTGAATCCGCTGGTCACGCCGACCACTTTGCCGGCAAGCGCATCCAGCGAACCTGAAAAATCCATGACCTGATCGGCGGTGGTGAACAGCGCCGTGTCACTGACGCTGATGGGTTCGTCGGCAAACAACAGATAGGTTTCCCGTTCCGGCGTCCGGATCAGCGACACCACGGCATCGGCAAGCCCGTTTTGAACGGAAAACAGACAGCGTTTCCAGGGCATTTCGGTGAACGCCACGGGTTTTTCCAGGATGTCCATGACCGCCCTGACGATATCCGGCTCAAAGCCCGAGGCCCTGTCGCCCTCCATGTATCCATAAGGTGCCCATCGTGTAAAGACGACCTGGACCGGCCCCTGGCCGAAGACCGGCCCTGTGAGAAGAAGAATCACGGCAAGCGTCGTGAGACCTGTGCGTTTCATGATGTCTTTCCAGTGGAAGAAAATGTATACGGCACGTCAAGCCCATCGACCTGATAACTGATCATACTCTTTCTTAAGGGGAAGGTAAAGGCGGGAGTCAGGTCCGATGTTTACACGCGGGGCAGACGCCCTTCAGTTCAATGGCGGCGTTTTCCAGTGTCCAGCCGTCGATGGTCTTTCCGGTTTCGGCATCGATCAGGCCAAGGTCGGCCAGAGGAATGTCGATGGCCACGTCCACCACGCGATGACAGGCCCGGCAGATCAGGTGATGGTGGGCCGAAAGGTTGGCATCGTAGCGGGCCTGGCCGTCCGGCCCGGTAAACCGGATGATCAGACCGGCCCCGCTGAGCTTCTCAAGGCTCTGGTACAAGGTGGCGGTGGGCAGACGTTTCCCGGTGTCACGCAGCATCATGGCCAGTTCATCGGTGGTGGGATGGACCCCCGATCCGATCAGGCAGGACAGAATCGTCAGACGGGCCGGAGTCGGCCTGAGACCGGCATGCTGAAGCAGTTCCTCCGCAATGGATGGCTCGTTCATCGATCACGCTCCTGTCCGCCAATCGGCGACGTCGGGGCCGGAACCTGTTCGAAAACACCCCCGGACCGAACAGGTCCGGGGGTGCCTGGAACCGGCTAGTAGTTTTCCGCGAGAAGCTCAAAATGGGCCTGGGGATGGGCACAGGCCGGGCAGGAAACCGGGGCTTCTTCTGCGGTATGAAGGAAGCCGCAGTTTCTGCACCGCCAGGTCACGGGTTTTTCACGCTTGAAGGTCAGACCCTTCTCGATGCCGGCGGCAAGGTCACGGTAGCGTTTCTCATGCTGACGTTCGGCGATGGAAATTTTATCGAACACCATGGCCACGGCTTCGAAGCCCTCTTCCCGGGCCACCTTGGCAAAGGCGGGGTAAAGATCGGTGTGTTCCTCATGCTCGCCGTCCGCGGCGGCCTTGAGGTTTTCCAGGGTGCTGCCGATGACTCCCGCCGGAAACGACGCCGTTATTTCCACCATGCCCCCTTCAAGAAAATTGAAAAAGCGTTTGGCATGTTCCTTTTCCTGGTTGGCCGTCTCTTCGAAGATGTCTGCGATCTGCACATACCCTTCTTTTCTGGCCTTACCCGCGAAAAAGGTGTAACGGTTACGGGCCTGGGATTCACCGGCGAACGCCGCCAAGAGATTTTTTTCCGTCTGTGTTCCTTTGATGGATGCCATGCATTCCTCCTGTTTCGATTGACGTGATGTGATGATTATTTTGATTCGGAACTATTCTCATAATGATTATGAGAAACTAACACATCCGTCTTGCATGTCAAGGACGGCCTGCATTTTTTTGGGGTGCCCGGGGCCTGAACCGCCGGACCCGTTTTCGAAAGACCCTCAGACGTTCCGTCCGGTCCTGAACCTGTGCATAACGCAGCGCCTCGTAATCATGAAGCATCTCCGTGACCTCGGGTGCAAGATCCGGGCGGGATGCCGCAACACGACGCCCCCAGGTTTTCGGGCCTTCATGGGGCCGTCGCGAAAGCCCGACCCGCTCAAGCTTCCTGTCAAGAATCCGATAGACGCCCGCCACCGGATCCTCGGGCACCCTTGCCCTGAGGGCAAGCCACAGGACGATCAGAAGCGTCACGCCGCCTGCAAGAACAAGGGCCATCCCCAACAGGGCCAGCCGGTCTTTAAGCGTTGACAGACTGATCCCCAGGCGTTCGAACAGCTGACGCTGACTTTGGGCCGTATAGCTCATCACCCGGGCGTACCAGAGGTAATTCAACGAATCCCAGCCCATCAGCAGATTCTTTGTCAGCGTGTCGAACAGTCCGCGCGTCTCCGACGCATCTCCCCCGCCCCCATCGGCCTGAATGGTCCCCGTCCCGCCGCCTTCGACCCGCTCGGCGGCGACGGCGGCGGTGGGATCAACACGGACCCAGCCCCGTCCGTCGAGCCAGACCTCGGCCCAGGCATGGGCCCGGGCCTGACGGACGATCAGATAATTGCCGTAGGGGTTGAGGTCTCCGCCCAGATACCCGCCCACGACCCGGGCGGGTATGTCTGCGGCCCGCATCAGAACCGCAAAGGCCGAGGCATAGTGTTCGCAGTAGCCCCGTCGGGTTCTGAAAAGAAACTCATCCACCGGGTCCTGGCCCAGCAGGGGCGGATTTTCCGTGTAGTAAAACGGCTCCGAATGGAAAAAGTCCAGCACGATATCGACCAGCGCCTGATCCGTCGACGCCTCACTCCGGAACCTGCGGGCCAGATCCCGGGTCCTGGGATTGCTCTGGGCCGGAAGAGACCGGGACACCCAGGACCAGCCGTCATGCTCTCCCGTTTCGCCTCCCCGGGCCGACCGGACCGTGTAGCGGATTTTGGACACCACCCGTTCCCGGGATCTCACCGTATGGTTGTCCAGCAGCAGGTAGCCGTCAGACACAGAAACGGGGTAATCCGGCCCGAACAGCCACCGTTCGCTGTGGGGCTCCAGGATGATGTCGCAGGTCACAGTGTCCGTATCGGACACTGTTCGGGTGAGCGGCGGGGTCTGCCGGACTTCCCGCCACCTTCTCCCGTCAAAGGAATCGAACACAAGGCCCCGGAAGTAGCTGTCGGATGAAGGCGGAACCGGTCCGTCGAAGGCCGCCCGAAACGCCACGGCATCGTTCTTGACCAGGCCGGACAATGATCCCGGGGACAGGGTCCCCGACAGGCCCACCAGACCGGTTCGTCGCTGCTGGATGCCCCACAGCCCCCCCTGGATTCTCGGAAAGGCCGTAAACAGAATCACGGCAAGGGGAAGGGCCTGAAGCGTCATGGTCAGCGACAGGATGAGGCCGGACCTCAGGGGCACCTCCCTATGGTTGATGCGGATCAGAAGACCGCTGATCACGATCACCGAGAAAAACAGATACAGGGACATCTCAAGGGTGGTCGAAAAAAACATGCCGGATGCCACCATGAAATAGGCAAGAAACACGGTGATCATCCGATCCCTGGCTGTCTGGATTTCGAAGGGCTTGAGACTGGCCATCAGACAGAGAAGCCCGATGCCCGCATCACCGCTGAAACGTCCCCGGGACGTCACGACCACGGCCGCAAAGGCCCCAAGGGCCAGCAGGCGAAAGATCCAGCGCGGAGGAAGCCCGAGCTTTTTTCGATCGAGAATCAAAATGACGCCCCAGGCGGTCAGACACCAGGCCGTGATCCACAGGGGCAGGTCGAAAACGTGGGGCGCCAGTCCGGCGACCAGGGCCGCCACCAGAAAACCGGTCTGTGCGTCGGGCCGAGGTCTCATACCTCCTCCCCGGGGGGCCGCGTTCCGTAAAGGGCCAGGGTTTTGAGACAGAGATGATAATGCGCCCCGTCACCCGGTTCCGAAGGCGGAACAACCGTTCCAGGCACGGTCAGTCCGTAGCGAAGGCCCAGGGTGTGGGCGGTTTTGACCATATCGCACAGTTTGGACAACCGGGTTTCGATATCCTCGGGGGCCAGGCCGTCCCAGTCCAGCATCACCGTTCCCCCGGCATGGGCGGTAAAGACCTTGGTATGAAGGCCCCGTCCCCGTGAAAAACTCTTCCAGGAAAGCCGGCTCAACGGATCTCCGGGCCGATAATTCCTCAGTTCCCGGAAATCTTCGGTTCCGGTAACCTCATACCCCCCGTCCGTTTCCGTCTGACGACCTCCCCCGCCGAAATGCAGGGGGCTTGAAAGGGGTCTGGGATACACAAGGTAAGACAGGTCGGGGTACACCGTCGCCCAGGTCCGGAACAGGCCGAACGGATAGGCCGAGGCCAGGGTTATCGGCCCCGGAGAAAATTGTCCCCGTTTGTGTGTGGCCATGGGAAGCACCACCCGGGTCCGTGTTCCGGACGGCAGGGTGACGTCAAGGATCTTTTTCCCGGACAGCCAAAGGTTCAGCCCCACCCGCCCCATGGCCCCGGCGGCAAGGGTCAGCGTGAGCGAAGCGGTTTCTCCGGCAAACACCGGGGACACCGCCCCCGCCTGAATCGTTATGCCCGAAAGATTCCGGTGGGTATGGAGCAGGGAAACAAAGGACAGGGACCCCAGCAGGAAGGTAAACAGAAACCCGAGGTTGTTGTTGTAGTTCAAGGCCCCCAGCAGCATGGCGAACAAAACCGCAAAAAACACCAGCCCCAACGACGTGGGCAGAATATAGACCCGCTTGCGGGTCAAGGTGATCGGGAAACGGTCACTGCGGTTTCTCCGGGTCCATCGGTCGATCAGTTCCGTGAGCATGGGGTGTCCTTGTCCGTGGCGGTCAGGGGACCGGAACGTCACGGAACATGTCGGTAAGCTGGTCAAACCCGTATTCCCTGAGCGTATCCGCCGCATGAAGCCGATGACCGGCCACATAGGGGAGAATGGCCTGGATATCCTCGGGCAGGCCGTGGGTCCTGCCGGCGATCAGGGCCCAGGCCCTGGCCGTCCGGAGCAGGGCAAGACCGGCCCTCGGCGACAGACCGGTCTTGAAAAGGGGCGAAGACCGGGTGAATTCCAGAATGTCCTGGACATAGTCGAGCAGGGCATCAGACATATGAACCGCCTTGACCCGCTTTCGGATAGCCAGCACCTCGTCGGCGGAAAGCACCGGGCTCACCCCGTCGAGATGGTCTTTGGTATCCCCGGCCCGGAGCAGCTGATTCTCCGCTTCCCGCCCCGGATACCCCAGGCTGATCCGGACCAGAAAACGGTCCAGCTGGGATTCGGGCAGGGCATAGGTGCCCGCCTGTTCCAGAGGATTCAAGGTGGCGATCACGAAAAACGGCCGCGGCAGGGGCCGGGTCTGCCCTTCGAGAGTCACCTGTTTTTCTTCCATGGCTTCAAGCAGGGCGCTCTGCGTCTTGGGCGTGGCCCGGTTGATCTCATCGGCCAGAAGCACCTGGGTGAAAATCGGTCCGGGATGAAACACGAAGCGTGAGGACGCCTGTTCGAACACGGCGGCTCCGAGCACATCGGCGGGCAAGAGGTCGCTGGTGTACTGAATCCGTGAAAATTCAAGGCCAAGGCAGCGGGACAGGGCCTTGGCCAGGGTGGTTTTTCCGATACCCGGCAGATCCTCAATCAAAAGATGCCCTCCGGCGAACAGGCAGGTGAGCGCCAGCCTGATCTGCCGGGTTTTGCCGTAAATCACGGTTCCCACACGCTCAACGATGGTTTCAAAGTGTCTGTCCATAGGGTTCCCAGGGCATTTCGCCGGTGAGGTGTTTTTGTCGATCGCCTCGCACGAGGCACGAGGGATGATCCGAATGATTTTCCCATGTTACGGCATTCGCGCCCACGGGTCAACACACAGACGGTTCGGGACGCTTGTTTTTTTCACATGGCGGGGGTATACTTACCGTCGTGAAGGATCTTAATACCATACCGAACGCCCGACGGGACCGGGCCGACAAGGAGAGTCATGATCTTCCGCATGATGGAAAACAGATGGAACATTCGTGCGTTTCTGGGGAAAGCCGGACTCCTGCCCCCGTCGATGCGCCGGTCGGGAATCGAACGCCGGACCCGGGGGGAACGGCGGGGCCGGCAGCAGCATGAGTACCTGATCAGCCAGGGCGCAAACCGCCGTTTCGCGCCGGATCGCCGACGCCAAATCGATCGGCGGGCCGGGGACGTCACCTTCGATCTGCCCGGAGACGACGAATAAGGGCCGCCACGGGCACGAAAAAGAACGGCCCCATATCCGTAAGGAAGTGTGTTAAATCAATTTGTTGCAAGATTGAATAAACGCCCCCGCCGCAAGCTGCCGGGGTATTGGGACCAGGGCAAACGCAGATAGCATTCGTTCACGAGCACGAGCACGGTAGGCTGAGACCTGTTCAACCGCCATCGTGAACGTGCTGATGAACGTAAACGGCATGAATCCGTCACGCAAGAGAGGCCCATGTGTTTATAGACCATACATGCGATTGCATAGGTATTGGGCCGTCTTTGAAAAAACTTAGACGTTTTTTTGCGCCCCAAGGGGCGGGGTATCAAACCCGCAACTGCACAATAATTATATTTTAAATTCAGTATGATAATTTGAGCCTTGCCCTGACACGTCCTTAGAAATCATCACATGACGGCAAAGAAAAACGTTCGAGCTTGCGGCGTCGCGAATCCGTAAGGAATGAGGCGTACTTAGGGTACGCCTCAGTGACGAGGGATGAAGCGCAACGCAGATATCGGACGTTTTACGAAGCCGTCAGTCGTTGCCCGACATGTTTTGGATCGATCCGCCGACCTTCTTTTTTTCCAGTTTGTCTTTTTTCTTTTCCTTGGCCGTTTTGGTCGGTTTCTTTTTGGTTTCTTTCTTGGTATCGCGCGATTTAGTCACAGCTTTCCTCCTTGTGATCCGGGGGTTTGAACGATAAAACCCGAAGGCGCAGGGGGCGTCGACCGGGATTATCCGCGTCGACGCCCCCTGCCCGTTGCCGGGTCGGCCATGGGATGCCTGACGAAACCCCATGGCGATTCATGGTCGTCACGCGGCCGGAATAATCCGGTCCGCCTTCAATTCATCGTAAAGTTGATGCAGCCAGAGCCTGGCCTGATCCGGGGGCATGTTCATCTTCTCCAGAATGGCGGCACCGTCCTTTTCGGCGGCAATGGGACAGGTCTCGTCGATGCCGAGGAGACCCTGTTCCGTGTACATATAAGGATGAAGCCGGCAGACCATCGGCCGCGCATGAAAGGGCAGACGGCATCCCGCCTCGGTCATCATGCCGCAGGTGTCTTTACCGATGCGTTTCAACACACAAAGAAGCCCGTCCGGTCGAAGGACGAGGGGCACCCAGTCCGGATCATATCCGGGTTCAAGATACCAGGGGCTGGGGGGTTCAAGCACGTAAAACTCCCGATGCCCAAGGTATTGCGATATTCTCGCGATATCGCCGGTTGTGACAATAATCTGCCTGTTCAAACAACAGGAACCACCTGCCATCGCACAGCTGACACATGGAACGCTCACGGAAGTCGAAACTCCTGTATGAAGGGTTGGTAAATGTTTCTTTAAGAAGTGGGTATGGGGTGCTCACTGGTTAAAGTTATTATGGTTATACGCCCGCTTTGCGAAATAATCAAGAAGACAGTGAACCGTCTCATGACATTGTCGACCGATCCGAGAACGTAACGGGCCGGGATCGGGCGATCGTATGTATGACCGGTTCTCCTTATAATTGAATCACTGCCGGATGTGATGTTCAGACCCTTTCGATAGCGATACCGATAACGATGGTTGCCGGCAACACGTGAACGCAACCGCCGGACGGTTCAACCGGCGTGGGTTGAGACGGTCGCGCCTGCCTCGGCCTGCCGTGAACGTGAACATGCACGTGAACGGCCAGGTCATGCGATTGCCCTGAGCGCCGGGATTGACAGACCGCACCGGGTATGCGAAACTGTTTTCGATTCACCATCCGATCACCCGGAATCACCGATCATCGATCCTTTCATCATCGACCGAGGAAATCGCCATGACCCGCTCCGTTCACGGACACACGCGTTGTCTGCTTTTCGTCGTGCTTTCGGCGGCCCTGCTTGCCGTGCCGTCGGCGGTTCCCGCCCGGCCACATCCCACAGGCGGTCCGCACCCGATCCGTGTGGGCAGCGATCATGACTACCCGCCGTACGAATTCAACGACAGCCGGGGCAATCCCACAGGATTCAACATTGAACTGATCCGGGCCGTGATGGACGTGACGGGACTTAGGGGCGACATCCGGCTGGGCGTCTGGAGCACGGTCCGCGAGTCCCTGCTCCGGGGCGAGATCGACGTGATCGCGGGCATGTATCATTCAAAAGAACGGGAAAAATCGTTCGGCTTTTCCGTCCCGCACAACCAGGTGTCGTCGGCCCTTTTCGTCAGGGACGACAACCCGCTGACCCGGTTCAGCCAGATCAGGGGCCGGGCCATCGTGGTTCAGCGGGGAGACATCATGCACGATTACCTGATTGAACAGAATCTGACCGGTTCGATCACCGTGGTCGACGATCCGATCCAGGCCCTGACCCTGGTCGCATCGGGCCGCCATGACGGCGTTCTGATCTCATCGAAAATCCAGGGCCTCTATTTCATCGAAACCCATTCCATCAAAGGGCTCCGGGTGATCGATACGGAACTCCCCCCCCGGGACTACTGTTTCGCCGTCGGAAAAGACAACCCGGGCCTGCTCCACACGCTCAATGAAGGTCTTGCGGTACTCAAACATACCGGTCGCTACCGGGAGATTTACGACAAATGGTTCGGCGTTTACGAAGCCCGTTCCCGTTTTGAAGCCGTACGCACCCTGATCGTCATTCTTGTGGGCATTGTCGCCCTTCTGGCGCTGATTTCAACCTTCACGCTGATCCTCCGGCTCCAGGTCCGCCGGCAGACCCGTGAACTGGCCACCCGTGAGAAACGGTTCCGGCATCTCGTCGAAAGTGCCGGCGACATCATCTACGTCATCGATGATACAGGCATCATTCATTTCATCAACCCGGTGGTCGAAATCATCCTGGGGTACCCCCCCGACGACCTGGTCGGCCGGCCGCTGTTCGACCTGATCCATGCGGAGCATCGGGGGAAGATCACGGCACTTTATCGCCATCAGAAGACCCATCGCCTGTCCAACACCTATCTGGAGTTCCCCCTGATCCGCAAGGACGGGAAAACCGTATGGGTCGGCCAGAACGCCCGCCTTTTAGACAACGATGACCCGGCCATACGGTTTCAGGCCGTGGCGCGGGATATCACCGAGCGGCGACGCATGGACCAGGAACGCGAACAGTTCGAAAAACGCCTTCAAAGGGCCGAAAAAATGGAGGCGTTAGGGACCCTGGCCGGCGGGGTGGCCCATGATCTGAACAACGTCCTGGGCATTCTGGTCGGTTATTCGGAATTGATGCTCAATGATCTTTCGCCGAACGAGCCCCTTTACGATCATGTGGAAAAAATCCTGAGCGGCGGCATGCGGGCGGCGGCCATCGTTCAGGACCTGCTGACCCTGGCCCGGCGGGGCGTTCAGTCTGAAACGGTCCTCAATCTCAACACGCTGATTCGCGATTTCCTCGATACCCCTGAATACGACCATCTGCGGGCTCTGTATCCCGGCGTCCGCCTTACCACCGATCTTGCCCCGGACCTTCTCCATATCAAAGGCTCCCATCCCCATCTTTTCAAGTGCCTGTTGAATCTTTTGACCAACGCCGCCGAATCCATGCCGGACGGAGGCGACCTGACGATCCGGACGATGAACCGGCATCTGGACACACCCGTCCAGGGTTACGACAGCCTGTGTGAGGGAGATTACATCGTCCTTTCCGTGGCCGACACGGGCGGCGGCATTGCGGAAAACGACCTGGCCCACATTTTCGAACCCTTTTACACCCGCAAGGTCATGGGACGGAGCGGAACGGGACTTGGCCTGGCCGTTGTCTGGGGTACGGTCAAGGATCATCGGGGTTACATCGACGTGTCCAGCAAGCCGGGCCGGGGAACCGTATTCACCCTGTATTTTCCCGTCACCCGGGAACAGCCGGAACTGCCGTCCTCCGCATCCGGCCTTGAGGACCTGATGGGCAGATCGGAATCCATCCTGGTGGTCGACGACAGCCCCGAGCAGCAGGAACTGGCCGCCCGAATGCTGAAAAAGCTCAATTACCGGGTGGACACCGCGTCCGGCGGCGAAGCGGCCGTGGACATCCTCAAAACACGTTCGGTGGATCTGGTGGTTCTGGACATGATCATGGATCCGGGGATGGACGGTCTGGACACCTACAAACAGATCCGGACCATCACTCCGGATCAGAAGGTCATCATCGTCAGCGGCTATTCCCCGTCCCATCGGGTCCGTCAGGCCCAGGCCCTGGGGGCCGGAGCCTACGTGAAAAAACCCTATATTCTCGAAACCCTGGGGAAAGCCGTCCGCGAGGAACTGAAACGAAGACGCCCGGATTCAGACGGTGGAAGAGAATAAGGCGTCACACATGGCGGCAGACAACGTCTCCCGATCCACGGGTTTCATCAGGACGGCCGACAGGTTCCCGGTGGAAGATCCGTCACGGTCCAGCGAATCGCTGAATCCCGTACACATGATAATGGGGATGTCGGACCGGATCGCGTGGATTTTCCGTGCCAGTTCGATGCCGTTGATCTCGGGCATGGTCCTGTCGGTGATGACCAGATCAAAACGGCCGGGATCGGCCGCAAAGATCCGGATGGCCTCCGGACTCGACGCGACGGGAAGAACCCTGTAATCGAGCATGCGCACCATCTCGTCCATGACCTCCAGGACATGGCGGTCGTCGTCCACCAGCAGCACACGCTCGCCCCGGCCCTGTTTCACCTGGCGAGCCGTGGTCGACCCGTCCTCGGGACCGAGTCCTTCGGGCCAGATCACCGTGAACACGGTGCCCCGCCCCGGCGTGCTGTCCACCCCGATCCACCCGCCCATGCGCTGGACGATTCCGTAGGTCATGGCCAGGCCCATGCCCGTCCCCTCGCCCACCTTTTTCGTGGTAAAAAACGGATCGAAGATCTGGTGAATGATCGACGGGTCGATCCCCCGCCCCGTATCGCTGATGGAAAGTTCCAGAAACCGTTCGCCCTCAAGGCCTTTGATTCGGGCCTCTGCCGGGCCAAGAGTCAGGGGCTTCAGACGGACCCCCAGACGCCCGGCCGTTTCACCCATGGCATGG
The DNA here is from genome assembly GCF_054657895.1 of Desulfatiferula olefinivorans. Lineage (NCBI taxonomy): Bacteria > Pseudomonadati > Thermodesulfobacteriota > Desulfobacteria > Desulfobacterales > Desulfobacteraceae > Desulfatiferula > Desulfatiferula olefinivorans. Next base: position 48,357 of record NZ_BAAHXV010000011.1, read on the forward strand.
GCCGCGTTGGTACACAGGTTCATCACCACCTGCTGAACCTGGGTCGGATCACCGCAGACCAGCGCCCGTTCGCAGTCGATGGCCACATCGAATCCGATGGTCCGGGGGATGGATGCCCGAAGGAATTTCAGGGTTTCGCCGATCACCGCAGCCAGACGGAAGGTCCGGATCTCCTGGTCGTTCCTGCGGCAGAAGGTCAGGATCTGAATGACCAGATCCCTGGCCCGCATCGAGGCGTCCAGAGAATGCCGGAGCCAGTTGGCGATGGAGCCGTCCGGAGGCGTTGCCGCCAGAGCCATGTCCGTGTAACCCATGACCGCCGTCAGAATATTGTTGAAATCATGGGCGATGCCGCCTGCCAGAGTGCCGACGGCCTCCATTTTCTGGGAATGTTGAAGTTTCTTTTCAAGCTCGAGCTTTTCCCGCTCCGCCCGACGCCTTTGGGTGATATCGATCATCGAGGCCACACTTTTATCGGTGCCTTCGATGGTATTCACGTAAAGCAGCACGTCCTTGACGGAGCCGTCCGCATGCCGCAGCGTGAATTCGTATTCAATGGGGACCGATCCGGGATTCTCCCGCCTGGCCCGATGATACTTTTTCATTTTCTCAAGCATCTCCGGATCGGCGACAAACCGCGTCCAGAGCATGCCTTTGGCGATTTCCCGGCCCGGAATGCCGGTCAGATCGTAGCATTTGGTGTTGGCCATGGACACGCGCATGTCCGACTCGATGATAAAGATGGCCGTCCCTGAGTTTTCGAACACGCTTCGATAGTGTTCCTCACTTTCCTTCAGCGCGGCCTGCGTTCTGCTTTTTTCCCGGATTTCGTCGACAAGCTTGCGGTTGATGATCCGAAGGGATTCGGTACGTTCGGCCACCTGTTCCTCGAGGGTGGCCTGGAATCTCATCAGATCGTAGTTCTTGTCCTCCAGCCGGCGCATCAGATCGGACAGCTCGACGGCGTTCTTGATCATCTGAATATTCTGGACCCTCAGTTCGTCCCGGGCCGATTCAAGGTCTTTGTTTCTGGCCTCGAGTTCTCCGTGGATATCCGAAAGGGTCCGAAACTTTGCGGCAAGTTTCCTGATTCGTGAGGACGTCTTCCATTCCCGGACGCCGTTTGGTTCCGATCGGTGCCGCTTACTACGTCGCGCCCACCGACCGCCTGCCCTACCCCCATCTTGCCGTCGCCCGGTTTTGTTCATCACCCGTTGCCCCCCAGAGCCCAGACCACCATGGTTTCATTGTGAAAGCCCGTCAGCGGAACATCGGCCGACGCATCGACGGGGCCGATCTCTCCGTAAGTATAAAAACCCGTCACCGGAACCCCCGGGCCGAACACCTCCCGAACGGCGTCGAACTCCTCGTTGACCCGGCGTCCCAGAACAATCTTTCTGCCCACGCAACTGAAGGCGATCACCAGCTCCGGTTTCCGACCGTCCAGCATGGCCAGGGCCCGCTGCGCCGCCTTCCGCGCCGCCGCCGTCAGATCACCCCGGGAGCAGGTGAAAAGGGACATGGACCGGCCCTCGGGCACCGAACCCGCAAGCGTGATCGACCGTTTTTCGTAATCCACGCGCAGCCCGCACCGGAGAAGGGCCTGCAACGGAGCTCCCTGCCCGGGCGGACGATCGATGAGTCCGAAGGGGTATTCCAGACAGACCTCGGGAAGACGTTTGTACCGCACCTCCCCCAACAGTTCCATGTATAGATCCAGGGCCGGCTCATGATCGATTTCAAAGATCTCCATGCCGCCGGACCGGGTGCACAGCATGCTGTTGCCGATGGACAGGAACCCGCTGCCCACCCCGACCCCGGTCCGGACATCCGGACCTGCCGGAGCGCTGATCATCAGACCCGTGACGGCATCTTCGAGCACCTTGCCGTCATGGAACTGAATGGTCTGAAGGAAGCGGTCCCCGTCCCCGAGAAAGCCCCCGACGATGTCTATCGGCCCTGAGATCCCAGCCTGGATGCCGGCAATCACCCGGTCGCCGTCACCGCCCAACCCGTCGGGAAACACGATGAGGGACAGGGGCTTGTCGTCACGGCATTGCCGAAGGACCCGATCGGTGAAGCGCCGGGCACAGGCGTATTCGTCGCGGCGCATATGCCCGGCCGCCGCCGTCGTAAAACGCAGTACCCTGGAGCAGACGGCCAGCACCACCACCGAATTCTGCGAAAACCCCCGGTCGGACAGCTCGCCGGCCGTGGTACCTCCGGCCATGGGAACAAAGCCGGTCACCCGGTCAATACCGGAAAGAAGGGCCTGGTGGTCATAATGGGACGAGGCGAACACCAGGAGGGCGTCCGGCCGTTGTCCGATCGACGCAACCGCAGCCGCGGTCGCTTCCGACCCGGCCAGATAGGCATCGGACTGAACACTGATCCCCGTGGCGGCGGTGATGATGGGCATGGCGGCTCCTTTATTCCAGGCACGTCTTTTTCGTTGAAGGAAGTCAGGGATTATAATAGTATATTTTCATTACAATATCACACAAAAACCGGGTCGGTGCTTTTTTGTCGGACAGCGCCCGTCCCGCACAGCCATGGGGGGGGACCATGCTCAACGACAATCAGAAGCTTCAAAGCCTCACGCGCCTGGGGATCGAACTCAACCAGGTCCAGGACCTGGATATCCTGATGGAACATATCCTTTCACGGGCCAGGGAATTCGTCGGTGCCGACGCCGGGTCGATCTACATCAAGGAAGACGACCATCTGTATTTTTCCTACACCCAGAACGACACCCTCCAGCGGCGCATGCCCCCGGGCCGTAAACTGATTTATTCCACCTTCTCCATTCCCGTCGATGAAACCAGCATGGCGGGCTATGTGGCCGGGACGGGACGACATCTGAACGTTCCCGATGTGTACACCATCCAATCAAGTCTTCCTTACAAATTCAACAAAATATTTGACGAGGCCTCGAATTACCGCACCCGGTCGGTTCTGACCATGCCCCTTAAAAACGGCCGGGACCGGGTGGTCGGCATTCTCCAGATTATCAACGCGCAGGACGATCAGGGACGGATTCGGGCCTTTACGCCCGTCGATGAAGAGATCATGCTCCATTTCGCCAGCATCGCCGTGGTGGCCCTGGAACGGGCCCAGATGACCCGGGCCATTCTGCTTCGCATGATCCGCATGGCCGAATTGAGGGACCCCAAGGAAACCGGGGCCCATGTCAACCGCGTGGCCGGGTACTCGGTGGAAATCTATGAACGGTGGGCCGAAAAACACAAGATCCCCCAGGACGACATCGACCGGAACCGGGATTCCCTGCGCATGGCGGCCATGCTCCACGACGTGGGCAAGGTGGCCATCAGCGATCTGATTCTCAAAAAGCCGGGACGGTTCGAACCCGGTGAGTTCGACATCATGAAAACCCACACCCTCCACGGCGCAAGGCTGTTCAATCTCGGCCGTTCCGATTACGAAGACGCGGCCCGCCAGGTGGCTCTGTCCCATCACGAACGATGGGACGGCGGCGGATACCCCGGCCATGTGGACATCGACACCGGCGAGCCCCTTTCCGGCTACCGTCTCCCCGACGGCAGGGCCCGGGGCAAAAAAGGCGAAGAAATCCCCTTCTACGGCCGGATCGTGGCTCTGGCCGACGTATACGACGCCCTGTGCTCGTCCCGGGTTTACAAAGAGGCCTGGAAAGAATCCGACGTCCTTGATCTGATCGCAAAAGAGGCCGGAGCCCAGTTCGACCCGGAACTGGTCGAGATTTTTTTCGAAGCCCTGGATGTGATCCGTTCCATTCAGGAACGCTACAGCAACGACAACGACCACCCCTTCCCTTCCGCCTGACGTTTTCACGGCCCCGGCTGAGTCGGGCAATCATTCAGTCAGACCCGCTGTCGCCCCCCCCGATAGCGGGTCGTCCACAAGCTCATTTTTGTCATTCGAATCATCATATACTACAAATTTGTAACAACTTGTTCAATCCGGACAAAGGCCGCCGTCCCCGTCAAAGGCTAAAATATTCTCTTTAATTCAGTATATTAAACTCCACGGTCCCTCGGCATTTCTCCCTGGCACACGCCTTGCTTTTGTATCAGGGCAACCATGCTGATGCGGGGGAAACACATTCTTTCGAACAAGGAGAACGACAATGAAAAAAATTGAAGCGATCATCAAGCCCTTCAAGCTGGATCAGGTCAAGGAAGGTCTGGGGCAGCTGGGGATCACCGGAATGACGGTCAGCGAGATCAAAGGGTTCGGACGGCAGAAGGGGCACCGGGAAATCTACCGCGGGGCTGAATACAATGTGGATTTTGTCCCCAAGGTCAAGATCGACATTGTGGTCAACGCGGATCAGGTCGACCGGGTCGTCCAATGCATTGTGGACAACGCCGGCACCGGCCAGATCGGAGACGGCAAAATCTTTGTCCTGCCCGTGGAAAAGGTGGTCCGCATACGGACCGGCGAAACGGGCAAGGACGCCATTTAACATTTTTTGCGATCAACCATCACGACAAAGGGGACAGCCATGAGAATTATCTGTTTGACCATAACAACCCTTCTGACAACCCTGGCCCTGGCCTGGGCGGGAGACGAGACGCCCACGGTACTTACCAATAAAGAGGCCATCGATCTGGTCCAGACCCACGCCAACTACATGTGGACCCTGGTGGCCGCCTGCCTGGTCTTTTTCATGCAGGCCGGATTCGCCCTGGTCGAAGCCGGATTCACCCGGGCGAAAAACCTGATCAACATCATGATGAAAAACCTCATGGACTTTTCCATGGGCAGCCTCGCTTACTGGGCCGTTGGTTTCGGCCTGATGTTCGGCGTAAGCGCAACGGGGTTTTTCGGCACCTCGGGTTTTTTCCTGAGCGACTACACCCCGGACGGCGATCCCTGGGTCCTGGCCTTCTGGATGTTCCAGGTGGTATTCGCCGCCACGGCGGCCACCATCGTGTCCGGCGCCATGGCCGAACGCACGAAATTTTCAGGCTACCTGGTCTACAGCGTGGTGATCAGCGCCCTCATCTACCCGATCTTCGGCAGCTGGGCCTGGGGCAGCCTGTTCAACGGCAGCGGCTGGCTTGAAGGCCTGGGATTCATCGACTTCGCCGGTTCCACCGTGGTCCATTCCACCGGCGGCTGGGCCGCCCTGGCCGGCGCCCTGGTTCTGGGGCCCCGTCTGGGTAAATACGCCAAAGACGGCACGGTCCGCCCGATTCTGGGTCACAACATCGGCTTCGCCGCCCTGGGCGTGTTCATTCTCTGGCTGGGCTGGTTCGGATTCAACCCCGGCTCGACCACCACGGCCGACAAAAGCATCGCCCTGATCTTCGTCACCACGAACCTGGCCGCCGCCGCGGGGGCCGTTGCCGCCATGTTTGTATCCTGGATCAAATTCGGCAAGCCCGAGGTGGGCATGACCCTAAACGGCGCGCTGGCGGGCCTGGTGGGCATTACGGCCGGATGCGCCAACGTGGCCCCGGGCAGCGCCGTGATCATCGGTCTTGTGGCCGGAGTCCTGGTGGTCTTTTCGGTCATGTTCTTCGACAAGATCAGGATCGACGACCCCGTGGGCGCCGTCTCGGTGCACGGTGTCTGCGGCGCCTGGGGCACCCTGGCCGCCGGCCTGTTCAATGCGGGCGGCACCTCGGCGAAAATCATCGGTGTCCAGCTGCTGGGCATCGGGGCGGATTTCCTCTGGGTCTTTCCCACGGCCTTCATCATGTTCAAACTGATCGACAAAACCATGGGTCTGCGTGTGTCGGCCGAAGACGAAATCACCGGCCTCGACGTCACCGAACACGGCGGCACGGCCTATCCGGACTTTGAGGTCTCATCGGCCTACGCCCAGTCCTGACCCGTTTAAACCCTTGCCGGATCGGAGGCGGCGATGTTTCACAGCAAGCCTCTCAAACACCCCTGCCGCTCCGATCCGGCATTTTCAGCCCCGCGACGCTCCTATTCATACCTTTCCACTTGACAATCGGCAATCCGGTTCAATCTTTAGACCATCGTTGACCCAAAACGCAGGAGCAAGGCATGTTAACACCCCCCCAGGAGTTGAACCGGAAAGCCGGGTATCCGTCCCCGTCGTTGTTCTCGGTCAAAAAGAAAGACGGAGAGATGGGCTACGGCGTATACGCCAAAAAACCCTTTCGACGGGGAAGCATGGTGGCCCGGTTTTCCGGGACAATCATCGATCATGTGGTTCAGCATTCCCTTCAGATCAAGGCCGAAACCCATCTGCATGACCCCCATTTTGCGGGTCTTCTGCTTCATTCATGCAGCCCCAACGTGATGCTGGACATGCAGGACTTCACCATCTGGGCCATCAAGGACATCGAACCCGGTGAGGCCCTGACCATGGATTACGCCGGCACGGAAGATCGCCTGTTCAAACAGTTCAAGTGCCTCTGCGGATCGGAAAACTGCCGCAGGTGGATCAGCGGCCGGAAAGAAGCGGTCTGTGAGGAAGGCCTGCGTTATCTGGCGTCCGTCGAACACGACGACACCCTTCGGATCCGGAAAACAGGTTGAGAGGGACCATGCCGTCATCGCTCTGGTGGGAAAGACCGGACCTCGGCTACACGGAAGGCAGCCTGACCTTGTCAGGCCGGGATCTTCACGATCTTGCCCTAAGTATGGGAACCCCCCTGTTCGTGTACAGCGCCGGAAGAATCCGTCATAATCTCGAACGACTGCACGGAGCCCTTGCGACTTCGGGCGTGCCCTTCACGGTTTATTACGCGATGAAGGCCAACCGATTCCAGCCCCTGCTGACCTTTCTCCAAAGCACCGGACGTTGCGGAGTAGACGCGTGTTCGCCGGAAGAGGTCCGCCTGGCCCGGTCCTGCGGGTTTTCATCGGAACATATTTCCCTGACCGCCACGGCCCTTTCCGCCGGGGAAATCGACCGGCTTCTCGGTCATGAAGGTCTTGTGATCACCTGCGACTCCATCACCATGATCCGCCATATCGGAACACGGTGTCCGGGGAGGGAGATCGGCATCCGCCTGAACCCCGGCCTCGGTGTGGGTTACGGCCAGGAGGAACGCCTGAGGTACAGCGGCGGGCGAACCACCAAATTCGGCATCTATGCCGAACAGATGGACGAGGCGGTCAAAACGGCCGAGACTTACGGCCTGTCGATCACCCACATCCATGTACACACCGGCTGCGGTTACCTGTCCGATCAGCTGGACACCTGGGGCCGGATCATCGACACCTGCCTTGCCGCGGCCCGTCCCCTTGACCGGCTTCAGACGATCAACCTGGGCGGCGGTCTGGGGCTGCCCCACACCGCCGAAGACCGGGCCCTCGATCTTTCGGCCTGGGCCGGGGTGATCCGGTCCCGCCTGGCCGGAACGGGCCTTGCCGTGGCCGTCGAACCCGGTGACTTCATCGTCAAGGACAGCGGGATCCTTCTTCTCGACATCACCCTGGTCGAGCAGAAAAAAGACCGGATGTTCGTGGGGGTCAACGGCGGCTTCAACCTGGCCATGGAACCGGCGTTTTACAACCTGCCCTGCGAACCTGCTCTCTGCCGCCCACGCACGGACCGAGAGGCAGTCCCTGTGACCGTCGCGGGGAACATCAACGAGGCCCTGGATGTCTGGGCCGACGACCACCTCATGCCGCTCCCGTCCGTGGGAGATGTCCTGGCCCTGATCAACGCCGGGGGGTATGCCTCGGCCATGAGTTCCAACCACTGCCTGCGCGGCGCCTTTCACGAAATGCTTCTTCCCCCCTCACCGCAGACGACGGCAAGGCCCGCTTGACAGACACCGGGCCATGATTATTTTTCTCCTTTTTACCGCATCAACATACTGTTTTAGTTAATATTTGCCCCTTGACACCCTGCCTGCCGTACTTATCTTACGGCTATCGAAAAACCGTGGCGGGAACTGGCCGGACCACCGGGTTCCGGTTCACGACCGGGCTCCCCACCCCGCCCTTTCATCCACCCCCAATTCGAGGAGGTCAACCATGATACTCAAACGATTATACAATGTCCCCCGCTGGTCCGATCCGTTTGATGACCTTGGTCGGTTCAGACGGCTGCTCAGCACCTTCGACAACCCCGCCCGGAGCATGTTCGACGAGCCGGCGGCCGGTGTTTTTCCCTTGCTCAACGTATCGGCAACCCCCGACCACTACGTGGTGCGGGCGGAACTGCCGGGCATCAAGGCCGACGAGCTGGATATCACCGTATCGGGCAGCAACCTGACCCTTTCGGGCGAGCGGAACATACCCGAGGAAAATCAGAATGCCCGCTATCACCGAAGGGAACGGGAAGCCGGAAAATTCAGCCGGGCGATCACCCTCCCCGGCCCCCTGAACGCGGACAAGGTGGAGGCCCGCCTGAAAAACGGCATCCTCACGGTCGTCATTCCCAAGGCGGATGAGGCCAAACCCAGAAAAATCGCCATCCGCTAACCGTTTCGTTCAAGGAGGACACTGCCATGACAGACATCAGCAAGGAACTCAAAGCCAAAGACAAAAAAGAAGTCGCGTCCCCGGCCGAACAGACCAAACCGGGGCCCGTGTTCACCCCCGCGGTGGATATTTTCGAAACCGAAACCAGCCTGACCCTCCTGGCCGATCTGCCCGGGGTCCGGGCCGAGGATCTGGACATCGATCTCCATGACGACACCCTGACCATCATCGGCAACATCGTACCCGAAACCTACGACGGCGAAACGCTGATCCTCAGGGAATACGAGGTCGGTCAGTATCTGAGGAAATTCACCCTCTCCGACGTGATCGACCAGGCCAAGATCAAGGCGGAACTCACCGACGGCGTGCTGAGGCTGAATCTGCCCAAAATCGAAAAAGCCCAGCCCCGGAAAATCAACGTGACCGCGGCCTGATCCCCCCCTCCCGGAAGGAGGCCGCACGACGCGCCTCCTTCCGTATGTGTTGCGTTTCCCAGATTTTTTCCGTGACCCCCCGGTCCTGCTGTGATACCTGATGTCATTAACAAAATAGCCCGATGGGCACGCTTCGATTTGCCCATCCTACCGTTGTTTCGCCTGCAGGGCGGGCAAATCGACGTTACCGCCCCTTGGAACGGCCATGAACACTGACAAGACAAACCCCACACCCCTTGGCCTCCTCAAACAGGTGTTCGGCTACGACGCCTTCCGGGGACACCAGAGCGACATCATCGACCATGTGATCCGGGGCGGGGACGCCCTGGTGCTGATGCCCACCGGCGGGGGGAAATCGGTCTGCTACCAGATTCCCGCCCTGATCCGGCCGGGCACCGGCATCGTGATCTCCCCCCTGATCGCCCTGATGCAGGATCAGGTCACCGCCCTTCGCCAGCTGGGCATCCGGGCCGGGTTCCTCAATTCCTCCCTCACGGCCCAGGAATCCCAGGCCGTGGTGAGGCAGGTGGCACGCGGCGAGCTGGACCTGCTCTACGTGGCTCCGGAGCGGGTGATGACCGACGGGTTTCACACCCTTATCACACAGACCCGCATCGCCCTGTTCGCCATCGACGAAGCCCATTGCGTGTCCCAGTGGGGCCATGATTTCAGGCCCGAATACATGCAGCTGGCCGAGCTGTTCCACCGGTTTCCGGGGATTCCCCGCATCGCCCTCACGGCCACCGCCGACCCCCTGACCCGAAACGAAATCCGCCGAAAACTGATGATGGAAAAGGCCCGGTGGTTCGTCTCAAGTTTTGACCGGCCCAACATTTTTTACCGGATCATTCTCAAAGACAACCCCAAAAAGCAGCTGACGGATTTCATCGCCGCAGACCACCCCGGCCATGCCGGCATCGTCTACTGCATGAGCCGGAAAAAGGTCGACGCCACGGCGGCCTACCTGAAAGACAAGGGATTTCATGCCCTGCCCTACCACGCGGGCATGACCTCCGAAGACCGGGCCGAAAACCAGCGGCGGTTCCTCACCGAGGAGGCCTGCATCATGGTGGCCACCATCGCCTTCGGCATGGGCATCGACAAGCCCGATGTCCGTTTCGTGGTCCACCTGGACCTGCCCAAGACCATTGAAAGCTACTACCAGGAAACCGGCCGGGCCGGACGTGACGGACGCAAGGCCGACGCCCTTCTGATTTACAGCATGGGAGACATGGTGCTGCTCCGGCAGATGCTCGACAATTCCGAAGGAGGCGAGGCCTTCAAACGGGTCCAGCAGCAGAAACTCTCCGCCATGCTGGGTTTCTGTGAAATCAGCCAGTGCCGGAGAAAGGCCCTGCTCGGATATTTCGGTGAAGTCCGAAACGAAAACTGCGGCTGTTGCGACACCTGCCTGGGTGAAGTGGAGACCTTCGACGGTACCGTGGCGGCCCAGAAGGCCCTGTCCTGCATCTACCGAACGGGCCAGCGTTTCGGAGCCGGCTACCTGATCGACGTGCTTCGGGGCAAGGACGACGATCGCATCAGAAAATTCCGGCACGACCAGGTCAGCACCTTCGGCATCGGCACGGAGTTCAGTGAAGCCGAATGGCGATCCATGTTCCGACAGCTGGTGGCCGGGGGCTATGTCAGCGTGGACCAGGAAAGCCAGGGCGGCTTCAAACTGAACGAACGGTCCTGGCCGGTGCTCAAGGGCGAAGCACCTATCTTTTTCAAGAAGGACCCGGCGCCGGTTGTTCGGAAAAAGAAAAGCGGCGCGCTGACCTCCCCCCGGACCACGACCATAGGAACCGGCGACGACGAGGTGCTGCGCGAGGGCCCGGCCCGGGATCTTTACATGAAACTCAAGGCCTTCCGAACCCGGACCGCCGCCGCCAAAAAGGTTCCGCCCTACGTGATTTTCAATGACAACACCCTGATCGAACTGGCCCGGACCCGCCCCCGAACACCGGAGGCCGTCCTCGACATTTCAGGCATCGGCCGAAAAAAGTTCGAATCTTACGGTCAGGCCGTTTTGGATATCATTCACCGTGAAGGCGCGCCCGAGTCCCGGCCCGGCCCCCCTGAACCGCCCCGGCCCGCCTCCCCGGAGCCTGAAGCCAAAAAGAAAAAACGGGCCGACACCTGGACCCACCACTGGGAACCGGAAAAGGAAAGTACCCGGCATTTCGTCCAGGCCAAAATCCGGGAGTTGGGTTCGGTGGAAGCGGTTCTCCTGTATTATGCCGAAGACTCCCTGATTTCGGCCTATGCCCGGCGCATCGCCCCGTCTGTTCTGAAACAGCCGAAAAACACCGCGGGCGGCCCGGTTTCCTGAGCCTGACGGCAACAAAAACGGCCTGACACAGAGTAAAGAGGTTTTTTTGTGGAACAGAAACTGACCCAACGTCACCGGCAGATCCTCGACCTGGTCCAGGAGAAGGGCTATGTGGCCATCGAACGACTGGCCCAGCATTTCGACGTCACCCCCCAGACCATCAGGCGGGACATCAACCACCTGAGTGCCGAAGGCCTTCTTCGGCGTTACCACGGCGGTGCGGGCCCCAACACCAGCGCCCGCAACACCAATTACTCGGTGCGCAGGTCCCTGTGCTCCGAAGAAAAAACCCGCATGGCCCGCCAGGTGGCCCTGCACATTCCCAACCACGCCTCGCTGTTTCTGGACATCGGAACCTCCACCGAGGAGGTGGCCCGCGCCATCGTCACCAAGACCGGCATCCGGGTCATCACCAACAACATCAACGTGGCCTCCATCCTCAGCGCCAATGCCGATTTCGAAATTTTCATCGCCGGCGGCACCATCCGGAACCACGACCTGGGCATCACCGGTGACGCCACCGTCTCGTTCATCAATCAGTTCAAGGTGGATGTGGGGGTCATCAGCGTGGCGGGCATCGACCCGGACGGCACCCTCATCGATTTCGACTACAACGAGGTCCAGGTGACCCGGGCCATTATCGCCAACTCCCGCAAGGTGTTTCTGGTGGCCGACCACACCAAGTTCGGCCGCAGCGCCATGGCCCGCATCGGCCATATTTCGGAAATCAGCGACCTGTTCACCGACGCCCCGCCCCCCGATGAATTCACCGAGATGATCGGGGAATCCGGTGTCCGGCTTCACATTGCCGACACCCTTCTGCCCCTCGAAGAAGCCTGAACACGATCAGGCCGCCGCTTGCCGGTCCAGGGTCCGGTACTGGACGGCTTCGGCCACATGGTGCGAGGCAATGGACGGGTCTCCGGCCAGGTCGGCGATGGTCCGGGCGATCTTGAGGATCCGGTTGTAGGCCCGGGCGGACAGGCCCAGCCGGGCCACGGCCTGTTCGAGCAGGTTCAGACTGTCGCTTTCAATGTGACAGAAGCGGTTAATCATGCGGCTGGTCATCTGGGCATTGGCGTAGATGCCCAGTCCGCTGAACCGCCGGGTCTGAACGGCCCGTGCCGCCACGACACGCCCGCGTACCGTCTCCGATGATTCGGCGGTCCGGCCTTGGCGGATTTCACGGAAGGGCAGGGCCGGGACATCGATATGAATGTCGATGCGATCGAGCAGGGGGCCGGACAACCGGGACCGGTAGCGGTCGACCTGGCTGGGCGTACAGCGGCAGGCATGGCCGGCATCGGTCAGATAACCGCAGGGACAGGGGTTCATGGCCGCCACCAGGCTGAATCCGGACGGAAAGGTCAACGAACTGGCGGCCCGGGAAATGGTGACGGTGCGATCCTCCAGAGGCTGACGCAGCACTTCGAGCACATGTTTCTTGAACTCGGGAAGTTCATCGAGAAAAAGGACGCCGTTGTGGGCCAGACTCACCTCGCCGGGCCGGGGATGGTGTCCCCCGCCGATCAGACCGGCGTCGGAAATCGTGTGATGGGGCGCCCGGAACGGCCGGGCGGTGATCAGGGCCCTGTCCGTATCCAGAAGACCGGCCACGGAAAAAATGGCGGTGGTCTCGATGGCCTCTTCAAAGGTCAGAGGCGGAAGAATCGAGGCAAAGCTTCGGGCCATCATCGTCTTGCCCGATCCCGGCGGCCCCTGCATCAGAATATTGTGGCCCCCGGCGGCGGATATTTCAAGGGCGCGTTTCACGTGTTCCTGCCCTCTGATTTCCGAAAAATCCGTCTGCCCTCCGCCGGTATGGGCAAACAGCGCGCCGATATCTGCCGTCTCCGGTTCGATGGCGGCAAAGCCCCGGATAAACCCCACCACCTGGGCCAGGCAGCCGGCCGGATACACAGCGATCCCGTCGACCACGGCGGTTTCCCTTCGATTGTCATAGGGCACCACAACGCCCTTGAACCCGTGGTTCCGCGCCGCGATGGCCATGGACAGCGATCCCTTGACCGGTTTCAGGCGTCCGTCCAGGGACAGCTCGCCGAAAAACAGATAATCGGAAAGCGACGCCTGGGGCAGCACGCCCGTGGCCGACAGAATGCCCAGGGCCATGGGCAGGTCGAAACCCGTCCCGTCCTTGCGCGTGTCGGCCGGAGCCAGGTTCACGGTGATCCGGTCATCGGGAAAGGTGTAGCCCGAATTCCGGATGGCGGCCTGGACCCGCTCACGACTCTCCTTGACCGCCGCATCGGGCAGGCCCACGGTGGTGAACGCCGGCAGGCCCGAGCGGATATCCACCTCCACATCGATCCGTCGGCCCACAATCCCTTCCACGGCACAACCGGCTATCCTTGCAAGCACGTCCCATCTCCTTTTGCATGATCCTTGTCCGGCCGCAAAACACATCATGACGGCCCATGCTGCTATAACAAATGATCATCAAAGGAACAATCCCTTTTGTGTTTTGCAATTCAACCGAATGTGTGTATAATGGCCGATCAATCGAACGACCGTTGATGGTCGACTCATGATTTTAACGTTTATCGACGAAGCCCTATATGCGTTTACCGACACGACAACGAACCCTCTGCAAACCCGTCTCCTGCTCCGGCGTGGGTGTCCATTCCGGCATCACCGTGACCCTGACCGTCAGGCCGGCCCCCGCCAATCACGGCATCAAATTCATCCGGACCGATCTGCCGGACAGCCCCGCCATCAGCGCCATTTTCAACATGGTGGTGGACACCAGCCTGGCCACGGTCATCGGCAACGAGGGCGCCATCGTCTCCACCATCGAGCACCTGATGGCCAGCTTCGTGGGGCTGTCCATCGACAATGCCGTCGTGGAACTGGACGGCTATGAAATGCCCATCATGGACGGCAGCGCCGCCCTGTTCACCGCCATGATGCTCGATGCGGGTATCCGGGAACAAAGCGCCCCCCGGACCTTTTTCGTCATCACCCGGGAACTTGTGCTCGAGGAAAACGACAAGTTCGTGAAAGCCTCGCCCCATCCTTTTTTCAAGCTGAGCAGCACCATCGAATTCGCCCATCCGCTGATCCGACGGCAGACCTATGTGTTCGACCTGTCCGAAAAAACCTTTGCCGAAGAAATCTGCATGGCCCGGACCTTCGGTTTCTTTCGGGATGTGGACCACCTGAGGCGTTACGGCCTGGCCAAAGGCGCCAGCCTGGAAACGGGCATCGCCATCGATGACCAAACCGTTTTGAACGAGGAGGGACTGCGGTTCGACGACGAGTTCGTCCGGCACAAGCTTCTGGATTGCCTGGGGGATTTTTCCCTGCTCGGCATGCCCATCATCGGTCACATTGAAACCTTTAAATCCGGCCACGCCTTCAACCACGCCTTCCTCCGGGAACTGTTCAACCGCAAGGACTGCTGGGAAACCCGAACCTTCGACCCTCCGCCCCAGCCCGAGCCCAAAGTGCCAAAATCACTTGCCATTTAAAAAAGCCTCGGTTATACATGGCCCTTAAGGGGAATCGGACTGGACGGTTCCGATCAACACATCGGGGATACGATGAACACCATGATATTGTCATTCATACGCCGCTCGGCCGTCGTTTCACTTCTTGCGCTACTGATGACGGGCCCTCTTTACGCCGCCGGCGACACCCGCCTGAAAGACATGACCGTTACCAACACCCGGGATTCTCTTCTGCTTTATCTGGAGGTGGAAAACGCCTTCGGGGATGAAATCATGGCGGTGTTGAACAGCGGCGTGGTGCTGTCCTTTTCCTTTCCCGTGACCGTCCGGGAAACGCGGAATTTCTGGTTCGATAAAACCATTGTCGAAACCGAACTGATCCACACCATCAAATTCGACGCCCTGAAAAAAGATTACATCATCACCCGGTCATGGAAACCCGAAGACTTTCAGACCGTCAAATCCCTGGACGAGGCCATCCTCCTGATGACCCGCATCGACGGCCTGACCCTTCTGGCCCTTTCCGAACTGGAAAAAGGTGAACGTTACCGGGTGGCCGCCCGGGCCAGACTCAACCGGATCTCCCGGCCCCTTTATCTGAAATTCGTTCTCTTCTTTCAAAATTCCTGGCATTTCGAAACCCGCTGGGCCTTTGTGGATTTTATGTACTGAACCCCCCGATTGAATGCCCATGGACACGGACCGTGACAGACAGACGCCGGAGCTTGCCGACCTCGAACGCAAACGGCGGAAAAAGGAATTCATCCTCATCGGCTTCATTATCGTGGCCGTGGCGGTCATCACCTATGTGATCAGCCGGACCACCAATTTCGGCGGGGATTTTCCCATTTCCAACACCATCTTGATGTTCATCCTGATCAACATCAACATGATGCTGCTCTTGTTCCTGCTGCTCCTGGTGTTCCGGAACCTGGCCAAACTTTATTACGACCGCAAGCACGGGGTCATGGGATCCAAGCTCCGGACCAAGCTCCTGGTGGGGTTCATCACCCTGACCCTTCTGCCCACCACCGTGTTGTTCTATTTTTCCATCCAGTTCATCTCGACCAGCCTGGATTTCTGGTTCAACGCCCCGGTGGAGCAGGCCCTCGACAATTCCTTGTCCATCGGGCATCAGCTCTACGCCTACATGGAGGAAAACAACCGGTTTTTCCTGGACCGGGTTGCCTACCAGATCGACAAGAAAGACTATCTGAAACCGGAAAACGAGGCGGCGTTCAAACACTACATCGTGGTCAGCCAACGGGCCTTCAACCTGAACGCCATCGAAGTCTATGATCTTAACGCCAACCGCCTGACCCACTCGGCGAGCGAGCAGATCGAATCGGCCGTCGCCGCCCCCATTTCGGCCAACGAACTTCAAAAAGAGCTTCAGGCAAACCAGATCCGCACCTACACCGAACACGTGACCGAAGGGGAACTGATCCGGTCCATCGGTGCCGTGCCCTTCGGGGCCTCCCGTCCCAACCTCAAGGGCTTCGTGGTGATCTCGGTGCTGATTCCGCCCTACATGAGCGAAAGCATGGCCTCCATTTCCCGGGGGTTCGAGGAATACCAGCAGATCAAGCTGATGAAGCGGCCCATCCAGATCTCCTACTTCATCGCCCTGTCCATCGTGGCGCTTCTGGTGGTATTCTGCGCCATCTGGTTTGCTTTCTACCTGGCCAAATCCATCACCATCCCCATCATGGAACTGGCCGAAGGGACCCGGCGCGTGGCCGAAGGCGATCTTTCCTTCAACATCGCCATGTCCTCGGACGATGAAATCGGCAGCCTGGTCAACTCCTTTAACAAGATGACCCATGATCTGTCGATCAGCCGTGAGCAGCTGGCCCTGTCGGCCCGCATGCTCCGGGAGCAGAACCTGGAAATCGAGGAACGCCGCCAGTACATGGAAATCGTTCTCCAGAACGTGTCCGCCGGGGTCATTTCCCTGGATCCCTGGGGGTATGTGGCCACCCTCAACAAGTCGGCAGAACGCATGCTGGGCATCAGGGCCGAGCATGTGCTCAAGAAAAACTACAAAGAGCTTTTAGACGAACGGCAGATGGGCAAGGCCGAAGAAATCGCCGAGAAGCTCGAATACAGCGCCGCAGGTGTCGACTTCCCCTTAAGCCTCACCGTCAAGAACAAGCAGCGCAGCTTCATGGTTCACTCCAATGCCCTGAAGGACGACAACGGCCAGTCCATGGGTGTGGTCATTGTGTTCGACGACCTGACGGAGCTGGAAAAGGCCCAGCGCATTGCGGCCTGGCGCGAGGTGGCCCGGCGCATCGCCCACGAAGTAAAAAACCCTCTGACGCCCATCGCCCTGTCTGCCGAAAGGCTCAAACGGCGTTATTCGTCCCAGGTCAGGGATCCGATTTTCGATGAATGCACCCGGACCATCATCGACCACGTGGACCTGATTCGCAATCTGGTCAACGCCTTCTCGACCTTTGCAAGGTTTCCCACGTCCAACCCGTCGCTGTGCGACCTGCCGGTCATCATCGACGAGTCCGTGTCGCTCTATCGGGAAAGCCATCATCTGATCACCTTCACCATTGCGAAGGAAACGGACATCCCCCTCTTGAACATCGACCGCCAGCAGATCAAGCAGGCCATGATCAACCTGCTGGACAACGCCGTTGCCGCCCTCAACAATCAGGGCGAAATCCGGATTACCATGGACCACAACACGGCCAAAGGCATCGTCATCCTGGAAGTGGCCGACAACGGTCCGGGCATCCCCACCAGCATCAAGGCCCGGCTTTTCGAGCCCTACTTTTCAACCAAAAAATCCGGAACGGGACTGGGACTCGCCATCGTGAATTCCATCGTGGCCGATCACAACGGCAGTATCCGAGTCTTTGACAATAAACCCCAGGGGACCCGATTCGTCATCGAGTTTCCCGCAGCCTGACCCACGAAAGAGAGACGCCATGTTCCCAACCCTGTTGATCGTCGACGATGAACCGTCGATTTTGAGTTCGCTCAAGGGGCTTCTGACCGACGAAGGGTTCGAAGTCATCACCGCCGCCAACGGGTACGAATGCCTGAAAACCATCGAAACCGAGTACCCGGACCTGGTACTCCTGGACATCTGGATGCCCGGAATCGACGGCATCGAAACCCTCAAGGAAATCAAAAAAATTCACCCGCGTCTGCCGGTAATCATGATCTCCGGTCACGGCACCATTGAAACCGCCGTCACGGCCACGCGCTTCGGGGCCTTCAATTTCATCGAAAAACCCATCTCCATCGACAAGGTCATCGTGGCCATCAACAACGCGCTGAACTTTCGACGTCTGGAAGAGGAAAACCGCTATCTGCGCACCAAGATGATCTCGAAAAACTCCATCGACGGCATCAGTCTCCCCATTCAGGCCCTCAACCGGCAGATCGCCGTGGCGGCCCCCAGCGATTCCTGCATTCTGATCAATGGCGAAAACGGCACCGGCAAGGAGCTGGTGGCCCGGACCGTTCATCAGTTCAGCAGCCGATCGGACAAAGCCATGATCACCGTCAACTGCGCGGCCATTCCGGACCGTCTGTTTGAAAGCGAGCTGTTCGGCCACGAGAAAGGAGCCTTTCCCCAGGCGGCCACCAAAAACATCGGAAAATTCGAACTGGCCGACGGGGGCACCCTGTTCCTCGATGAAATCGGTGATATGAGCCTCTCGAACCAGGCCAAGATCCTTCAGGTGCTGCAGGAACAGAAATTCAGCAGGCTGGGCGGCAACCGGATCCACGATGTCAACGTGCGGATCATAGCCGCCACCAACAAAAACCTGGAAAAGGAAATCGAGGCCGGACGTTTCCGCGAGGACCTGTATTTCAGGCTGAACGTCATCCCCATCCGGGTTCCGCCATTGCGGGAACGCCTGGACGACCTGCCCCTCCTGGCTAATGCCTTTCTGAAAAAATGGTCCGAAGAAACGGACCAGCCGATCAAGGCCCTGAGCGCCGATGCCCTTTCCATCCTGCGGGAGTATTCCTGGCCCGGCAATGTGCGGGAACTGAAAAACCTCCTGGAACGTCTGGCCGTCACCGTCACCGCCGACCTGATCGGACCCGATAATATTCCGGCGCCCTACAACAGCCACGAGGCTCTTGCGGGCCACGAAGACCTCCAGGCCCTTTTTGACGGCGTCGACAACCTCAAGGAAGCCCGAGCCGAATTTGAGCGGGAATTCATCCGGCTCAAGCTGAAGTCCTTCGACCAGGATGTGGACAGGACCGCCAAGGCACTCGGAATCAGCAAGAGCTACCTGCAAAAGGTCCTCAAGGCGAATTGACGGCAGGACCGGGAGATCGGGTGTGAGAATTATTGCGGGAACCCACAAACGAAAAAACCTGGCCTCGGTGCCGGGCATGGCCACCCGGCCCACGGCGGACCGCTTGCGCGAATCGGTGTTCAACATTCTCGGTGAACGGGTCCGGGGCGCCCGGGTCCTGGATCTTTTCGCCGGCACAGGAGCGCTGGGCCTGGAAGCCCTGAGCCGAGGCGCCCGCTCCTGTGTGTTCATAGACAACCAGAAACCGGCCCTTGCGGTGATCCGGAAAAACATTCAGGCCCTGTCCATGAGCGACCGCTGCCGGGTGCTGGACTGGGACATCGCACGGAATCTGAACGCACTCAGGGCCATGGAGCCCTCGATCGACCTGGTGTTCATGGATCCGCCCTACGGCAAAAACCTGATCGAGGCGACCCTCTTGCATCTTGAGGGCATCCGGTGCCTGGCCCCCGGTGCGCTGCTGGTCTGCGAACACGCCGCCACCGATGCCCTGCCCGATCTTTTTCACGGCCTGGCCCTGAGCGACCAGAGGCGCTACGGAAAAACGACGGTCACCTTTCTTTCCTATGATCCGACCGATTCGTCCGGGCCTTAAAAAACCCCTGTTTCATCGGTCAAAACTGTGATAGGGCTGTGTGATCAGATTGCCGCCCCATCCGGGCTTCACGTTTTTCAGAGGGATGTTTCATGACCAGAATCGCCATTTACCCCGGTTCCTTCGATCCCATCACCAACGGCCATGTGGATGTGGTGGAACGGGGCCTCAAGATCTTCGACAAAGTAATTGTGTCCATCCTGACCAACAAGAACAAGAAACCTCTGTTTTCGGTTGACGAACGGCTTGACATCATTCGGGAAAGCTTAAAAGGTTTCGATCGGGTGGAGGTGGACGCCTTCGAAGGCCTGATCATCGATTATGCCGTGAAAAAAAACGCCGCGGCCATTCTTCGGGGCATGCGGGCCATGTCCGACTTCGAAAACGAGTTCCAGATGGCGATGTTCAACCGCCGCCTCAACCGGGAGATTCAGACGGTGTTTCTGATGACCGGAATGCGGTGGATTTTCACCAGTTCATCGGGCATCAAGGAACTGGCCAGTTTCGGCGGAGACATTCATGACCTGGTGCCGCCCTTTGCCGAACAAAAACTCAAAGAAAAATTCCATGACGTTTATACAACCAACCGATGAAGGCAGACCATGGATCTCTGGCAACTCAATATCCTGACCAAAGTCGTTGAACTGAAAAGTTTCTCCAAGGCAGGGACCGCCATACATCTGTCCCAGCCCACGGTCAGCAGTCACATCAAGGATCTTGAAGAACACTTCGAATGCCGCCTGATTGACCGCATGGGCAAGGAGGCCCTGCCCACCCGGGCCGGCGAACTCCTCTACGGCTACGCCAAGCGTCTGCTGGCCCTGAAAGACGAAGCCGAATCGGCCCTTTCCCAGTTCAAGGGCAAAACCCGCGGCCATCTGGTCATCGGCGGCAGTACCATTCCCGGGGGCTATATTCTGCCCCAGATGATCGCCGGGTTCCTCAAACAGTTTCCCGACGTCACCGTGTCCCTCGAAATCAGCGACACGGAAAAAATCATTGAGGCGATCCTTGACGGGCAGATTGAAATCGGTCTGGTGGGCGCGCCGTCAAACGACAGAAATCTCGTTCAGGAGCCGGTCATCGACGACCATCTCAGCCTGATCATTCCGGCGGATCATCCCTGGAAAAACCGGACGAGCGTCACGCCGGACCTCCTGATGGAGGCTCCGTTTATTGCACGGGAACAGGGATCGGGCACCTTGAAATCACTGGTTCAATGTCTGAACGAATCAGGATTCGATGTGCGAAGTCTTCGGGTGGTGGCCACCATGGGCAACACCGCAGCGGTTCGTCAGGCGATCAAAAGCGGACTTGGCGTATCCATCCTCTCGCCCTGCGCCGTGGAGGACGATCTGGCAAACGGATCACTCAAAGCCTTGTCCATCGACGGGATCAACCTGACCCGCCATTTCTACCTGACACGGCACAAAGCCCGGACCGCCTCACCCTTGTGCATGAGTTTTATGGAATTTCTGAAACACCCTCGGTAGGGGTCGCGTCTGACGGCCTCCGTGAAGGCCCCGTCAGACGGCGTATTTGAACACCACGAATCCGCCGATCAGAAGCACGGTAAACCCGATGGCCAGGCGATTGAAATGCCGGTCAATAAACCCGCGGATCTGGGGCCCGAACTGATAGATCAGTGCCGAGACCAAAAAAAACCGTGCCGACCGGGACAGGGCCGAGGCCAGAAAGAACACCGGGAAATCCACCTTGAACGCCCCCGCCGAAATGGTGATCAGCTTGTAGGGAATGGGCGTGAATCCGGCGGTAAAGACAATCCAGGCATTGTACAATTCATATTTTTCCCGAATCATCTCAAAGCTGCCGTGGAGGGCATACAGGGTGATGATCCGGTTGCCGATGCCTTCCATGAACTGCCAGCCGATAAGATAGCCGAAACAGCCGCCCAGAAGGGACCCCGCCGAACAGATCAGGGCGAAGCGGAACGCGGCGGTGGGAAGCCCGACGGCCAGGGCGATCAGCAGCACGTCCGGCGGAATGGGGAAAAACGAGCTTTCACAGAAGGCCAGAATGAACAGCGCCCAGGCGCCGTGGCGGGTTTCCGCCCAGTGGAGCACCCAGTCATAGGTTTTTCGCAGCATCAGTCCTCCTTCCATCCGTCTTCACCGATCAGCTTGACGAACCGGCAGCGGCCCAGGCTTTCCTTGTAAAACCCGTCCTCGCCCCGGACCACCCGCACCAGATCCTGGGAATGCTGGTCCCCCACGGGGATCACCAGACGTCCGCCCACAACCAGCTGATCAAGAAGCGCCGGAGGAATGTCCGGCGCCCCGGCGGTGACAATGACGGCATCAAAGGGCGCCTCTTCCTTCCATCCGGTGGTGCCGTCGGTGAAGCGCGTCACGATATTGTAGTATTTCAACTGGTCAAACAGCCGCCGTGTCCGGACAAACAGGGTGTGTTTGCGTTCGATGGTGTAGACCCTGGAAACGATGTGGGCGAGAACGGCGGCCTGATACCCCGACCCCGTCCCGATTTCAAGAACCCGATCGTCCGGATGGAGCGACAGGGCCTGGGTCATTTCCGCCACGATGAAGGGCTGTGAAATGGTCTGCTGTTCCCCGATGGGCAGGGGATAATCCATATAGGCCTGGTCCATCATGGCCTCGAGAACAAAACGGTGCCGGGGAACGGTGCGCATGGCGTCTATCACAGCGGGATCGGAAATACCGCGGGCGACGATCTGGGTGTCGACCATCTCGTCCCTCAGGCGTTTGTATCTCTTTTCAGTCAGATTCTTGGTGGATGTCATGCACGGTCCTTGTCCTGTCAGGCGTCATCGGATGCAAGCGAGCCTTATAACACGATACGCCTGATAAATCCTTTTTTTTCCCAAAACACCAGCATTTTTTTCACGTTCTCTCTTTTTTTCATGGATTACCGCGGCCAGTGACAAAAACGCGCACCGCCTGAAACGATGGGAACAAGGTTTGAAAGGATGGGCAGAGGCAGTGCCCCGCCGGATCCGTAAGTCCGGCGGGGGCGCTCAAAAGATCATATTTTGTAGATGGTCCGTTTGTCCGTGACGATGATATCGATGTATTTGCTGCGGGAGTCGGCGGGCACCTGATTGATCACCTGTTCTTCAAAGGCAATGGCCACCTTGCGGGTGGTCATGGGCAGCCGGGCGATGAACTTGTCGTAAAAGTTGTCGACGATGCCGATGCGACCGCCTTTCTCGTCAAAGGCAAGCCCCGGAACGATGGCGATATCGATCTGCTCGGGCGGAACGGCCTTGCATCGGTCCGGATCAGGTTCCGGCATACCGTTTGCGCCGGCTTTCAGATCCTCTTTGAGGTTTTCGATCTTGAACAGGGTGGTCCGGTTGTTTTCCCTGTCGATCAGGGGCAGCACGATTTTCTTGCCTTTTTTCAGACTTCGCTTGATGATGCTCACGGTATCGACTTCACAGTGGCGTCGGAGATAAAGAAGAGCGATTTTGGCCTCCATGAAATTGGCGAAATCAAACAGCCGCTCCTCCACAGCCGCCTGCTTCTTTTGCCGGTCCTCATCCGATAGGGATTCAATCGTTTGAACAATGTCGTTGATCATTTCGCGTTTTTTTTCTTTCACATCTTCCATCTTATAGTCTCCGGAGTGTCGTTTACAGGGTTCCGATCGGCCCAGAAAATTCGAAGCGACAGGGTCGGTTCATTTCAACGTTCAATAATCATTGACTAAAAACAGGCCCCATGGTAAAAAATTCACGTTTTGAAGCGGGGGTTGAGGACGCATAAATTTTTGTTTTCTTTGCCTTTTTTATGATTCCTGCAATCATTTTAAAATCCTGATAATTGATAAAGGCAATATAGGTACTGTTATGCTTGAAATCAAGTACGTTCGAAAAAATTTATCGGTAATCGAGGAGGCCCTGAAAAACCGGGGCGGCAAAATCGATCTGGACACCTTCACCCGCTGTGAATCCCGCCGCCGTGAGATCCTCCTTTCCCTCGAAGACCTTCAGCATCAACGGAACGTGGCCTCGGAGAAGATCGCCGTCATGAAAAAAAACGGCGAAAACGCGGATGCCCACATTGCCGCCATGCGTGACGTCTCCGGCCGGATCAAGGATCTGGAAAAGGACCTCACCGAAACCGACGACATCGTTCAGGGTTT
This sequence comes from Desulfatiferula olefinivorans, assembly GCF_054657895.1. Taxonomy (NCBI): domain Bacteria; kingdom Pseudomonadati; phylum Thermodesulfobacteriota; class Desulfobacteria; order Desulfobacterales; family Desulfobacteraceae; genus Desulfatiferula; species Desulfatiferula olefinivorans. The sequence continues at coordinate 72,047 of NZ_BAAHXV010000011.1, forward strand.
CATGATGACCCTGCCCAACGTGCCCCACCCCTCGGTGCCCGTGGGCCGCGACGAAAACGACAACCCGGTGCTGCGGATGGTCGGAACCCCTCCGGTTTTCGATTTCGACATCAAGGCCCACTGGGACCTGGGCGAGAGCCTGAAGATTCTTGATTTCGAACGGGCCGCCAAAATCACCGGCGCCCGGTTTCCCCTGTATCTGGGCCTGGGCGCCCGCCTGGAGCGGGCCCTGATCAACTTCATGCTGGACATCCACACCGATCGACACGGATACCGGGAGGTGATTCCACCGTTTATCGTCAACCGGACCACCATGACCGGCACCGGCCAATTGCCCAAATTCGAGGAGGACCTGTTCAAACTCGAGGGACTGGACTATTACCTGATCCCCACCGCCGAGGTTCCGGTAACCAACATCTATCAGAAAGAGATCCTCAATGAAGAGGATCTTCCCATGAAATTCGTGGCCTGCACGCCCTGTTTCCGTTCCGAAGCGGGGTCCTACGGCAAGGACACCCGGGGGCTGATCCGCCAGCACCAGTTCAACAAGGTGGAGCTGGTCAGGCTTGCCCACCCGGATCATTCCTATGACGAGCTTGAAACCCTGACCGACAACGCCGAAACCATTTTAAGGGAACTGGGCCTGGCCTACCGGGTGATCACCCTGTGTACCGGCGACATGGGGTTCTCCGCAGCCAAGACCTATGATCTGGAAGTCTGGATGCCCGGCCAGAACTGCTACCGTGAGATTTCATCGTGCAGCAATTTCGAGGATTTCCAGGCCAGACGGGCATCGATCCGTTTCAAGCGCAAAGGACAGAAAGGCACCGAACCGGTTCACACGCTCAACGGATCAGGGCTGGCCGTGGGCCGGACCCTGGCCGCACTACTTGAAAACTATCAGCAGGAAGACGGCTCCGTCGTCATTCCCGAAGCCCTTGTCCCCTATATGGGCGGCATCACGAGGATCACACCATGAAACTTTCGGATTTCCCCAACGATATCAAAGACCGCCTGATCCCCGAAGCCCGGGGTGACATGGTCTATACCTGCCTGGGCTGCGGCGCGACGTTCGGCATCAGCCGCCTGCTCTATGTCTGCCCGGATTGCGGCCACGTCCTGATGCTCAGCGATACAACCCCCGAACGGATCACCGAGGTGCCCGGCGCCCTGTGGCGCAAAATCCTCGACTACCGGAAAATGCTGACCATTCCGGCACTCAAGGGCATATACCGCTACCACGAATTCATTGGCCCGGTGGTGCCCCTGTCGTCCGTGGTGTACCTGGGAGAGGGCCACACCCCGGTGGTCGAAGCCAATGCACGGCTTAAGGAACACGTGGGCATCCGATTCTTTTACAAAAATGACGGCCAGAATCCCAGTGCCTCCTTCAAGGATCGGGGTATGGCAAGCGCCCTCAGCTACATCAATTTCCTGATTCAGGAAGGTCACGTAAGCGATGTTCTTGCCATCTGCGCATCCACCGGTGACACCTCGGCGGCAGCAGCCCTTTACGCCGCCTACCTGCAGCCCCACATCAAATCTGCCGTGATCCTGCCCAGCAAGAAGGTCACTCCCCAGCAGCTGTCCCAGCCTCTGGGCAGCGGAGCCCGGGTCTTCGAAATCCCCGGCGTCTTTGATGACTGCATGAAGGTGGTCGAAACCCTGTCCAGCCGGTATCCGGTCGCGCTTCTGAATTCCAAGAACGCCTGGCGGATTCTCGGCCAGGAATCCTTTTCCTACGAAATCGCCCAGGACTTCGAATATCAAATGGCGGACAAGGTCGTGGTGGTTCCCATCGGCAACGCCGGAAACATCACCGCCGTGATGAGCGGATTCATCAAGTTTTTCGAAGCTGGCATCATCGACGCCCTGCCCCGGATCATCGGGGTCCAGTCCAGCCACGCCAATCCTGTCTACCGCTATTATCTGGAACCGGACAAAGACAAACGAACCTTCGTTCCCGTCAATGTCAAACCCAGCGTGGCCCAGGCCGCCATGATCGGCAATCCGGTGTCCATGCCCCGGGTGATCAACAGGGTGGAACGCTACAACGCCCTGTCGGGTGGAAAAAACGTCTTTGTGGTCGAAGTGTCCGAGCAGGACATCATGGATTTTGAACTGATCGCCAACCGTAACGGTCACATCGCCTGCACCCAGGGCGGCGAGAGCCTGGCCGGACTGGCGGTGGCGGTCTCCCGGGGCCTGGTCGACAAAACGGCCACGGCCATTGTCGATTCCACGGCCCATGCGCTGAAATTTTCCGGGTTCCAGGACATGTATTTTGAAGACCGGTTTCCGGCTGAATACGCCATCACGCCAAAGCCCGAGCTGATCAACCATCCGACCCTGATCTGCCCGTCGGATCTGACCAGGGTGCCCACGGCCGATCAGCCCCTTTCAGGCCGGGATCTTGCGGATTATGTGGACCGGATCTCCCTCGAAATTGCCGGACTTCTGGGTCTTGAAAAAAAATAAAACCGTCCGATGCAACGGTTCAGGAAGGATATCATGAAAAACAACGCGGCATGGTTCATTGTGTTCTGTATACTGGTCCTTGGCGTTTCAGGCTGTGCGTCCAAACAGAATCTCATCAAGCAGAGCCGGGACAGCCGACGGGTGGCCGAGGCCTATATGGTCAAAGGCGATTTTACCGAGGCCCTCCGCTACCTGCTCCAGGCCGAATCGATCTGGCCCGACGACCATCTGCTCCAGGACGATCTGGGCAAGGCCTATGTGGCCCGGGAGCGTTACGACCTTGCCATTAAACACTTCAAGCGCTGCCTGGAGCTTCAACCCGACTATTCTCCCGGGAAAAACAACCTGGGCTCGGCCTATCTTCTGGCTGAACGCTGGGACGAGGCCATCGCCATGTTCGACGACCTGAAAGACGACCTCTTGTACGCCACCCCCCACTACCCCCTGTACAATCTGGGGTGGGCCTACTACAACAAAGGCGACTACCCGAAAGCCGTCGACTTTTTCAATCAGTCCCTGAAAAGCATGCACAATTTTGTTTTGCCCCTCCGGGGCCTTGGCCTGACCTACCTCAAAACCGGTGATCTTGACCGTTCCATCTCCTATTTCAAAAAAGCCGTCGAACAGACCCCCCGGTTTGCCCAACTCCACATGGACCTTGGCGCGACGTATGCCCTGAAAAAGGACTACACATCCGCCATCGAGGCTTATGAAACCGCCGCCTCCCTCCAACCCAACACCCCCCTCGCCGACCAGGCCGGGGAGGAGGTCAAGCGGTTAAAAGCGATGAACCGCAAGTAGCCCTCTGAGATGAGAAAACCCATCGTTTTCAACCTTACGCAAAGCACATTCTTATTGCCTTTCTCACAGGCTGACGACGAGGGTCTCCGAAAGACGAAACGACAAGCTTTCATCGATATAGCGATATCAGGCGGCAAATACCATATGTTATTTTCACCTGCATGTCCTGCTCATGCCCCGCAAATAGCTTTTCCGAATGTTTTTCATTGATGCTAATCGATTCGGTGGAGAGTCGGTCGATTGAATAAGGCTACCCGGCATGTTCATGACCATCATGCATGCCCTATTTCTATATGTTTAGCGGAAAGTTCTGAAACATCTTGGCAGGCTTAGAAGAAAGACAGAGAAGAACAGAAGAAGGCCCATGTGATAAATGATGCTGTACCCCGAGGTGGAGCACAGCATCATGCAAGCTGCTTTTTATGGTGCTTCAACTTCAACATTGGCATAAACGGTATTGGACTGAGCGCCTTCCGTAACCGTGAGGGTCACTCGATACGTCCCGGCTGCAGCATAGGTGTGGTTCGGATTTTCTGCAACTGAATCAGCCACCCCATCCGATTCAAAGTCCCAGCTGTAGGTGAGAAGGGCCGGATTGACCCCGGAATTCGGCACAGACAGATTAAAGAAATACGCCGTCAGTCCCGTTGCCTCATAAGTGAAGTTTGCATCCAGCACCTGATTACGAACATAAATTCGCGCCGATGCAACGATATCATAGGGGAAAGCACCTGCAGCGGCATAGACCGTCACGTCTTCGTTGGCATTGGACGGTATGTACCAGCATTCCGCAACACCGTCTTCAAAGTCAAACGACACGCTGATTCCGGACCCATCCTCGTTGGAGAGAGCGCCTTTGGCATCGGCACTCAACCAGAAAGCCCCGGTGCCGTCTTCATAGGGCGCCCCAGTGTCAGTAAACGGCGAGAATTCAACCAGAACATATCCCGGTCGGTCAGGGTCCGAGAGATCATAGACCTGGGGGAAAACACGGACCATATCATCACCCGGCAGACGTTCGGTGCGGTCATCCCCGCAACCGGCCACCGTCATCAGCGACAGCAGCAGCATGGCGATCATAACATATGTAATTCGACTGTATCGTTTCATTGACACTCTCCTTAAGATAGATCAAAGGTCTTTGTTTTTTCTAACTATACTATCTGACCGTTTCCTCGTAGCTCACAATCCGCGGCGTCAGGAAGACCAGGAGTTCCTGTTTATCTTCGGAGCGGATCCGGGACTTGAACAGCCAGCCCACCACCGGGATGTGCTGAAGCAGGGGAATGCCCGAGTCTGTCACACTCTTGTTGGACTTGATGATCCCGCCGATGACGATGGTATCGCCGTCACCGACCAGAAGTTCGCTTTCGACCTTTTTCGTGGTGATGGTGGGGCCGATGTCGGTGACGTTTCCCACGTCGTTCTTGTCGATGTTGATCTTCATCGACACCTTGTTGTCCGAGGTCACATGGGGCGTCACCTCGAGTTTCAGTTCGATCTTCTTGAAGGTGGTCTCGGTGCCCTCGCTGCTGACGGTCTCAAACGGCACTTCCACACCCTGGGTGATGGTCGCTTGCTTGTTGTCCATGGTCAGGATCTTGGGTGCGCTGACGATCTTGCCCTCGCCCCGGGATTCCATGGCCAGCAGCTTGGCGTTGAGCAGAAACTGGGCTCCGGTCAGGCGGGTGAAGTTGATGCCGATGCTCGATGTGGCGGGCACCGAATTGTTCATGGCCACGGCGTAGCCGTAAGTCCCGCCCAGGGTATCGTTGTACACATCGTAGTTGGGATTGGAATTCAGGGTCCACTCGGTGCCCAGGTTCCGTGAGAAATTGCTGGTGGCTTCGACGATCCGGGCCTCGATGATCACCTGAGGCGTGATCTTGTCCAGGCGCTTGATCAGGTCCCTGGCCTCCTTGATTTTCTCTTCGGTATCGGTCAGGATGATCTGGTTGGTCCGGGTATCGACGCTGACCTTCCCCCGCTCTGGCGTGAGAAACTTCTCGATGTGGGGCACGATCTCTGTTCCCGCGTTGGAATAGTTGATCAGGATGTATTCCGTGATGACCGGTTCCAGGGATTTCTTCTTCTGCTTGGTTTTCTCCTCGGCGGCGATGTACTCCAGCCTTTTTTCCTCTTCCATCTTCAGGGTTTCGAGGGTGGCGATACGGTTGATGCCCCCTTCGGTGATCATGCCCAGCATGTTCATTTTGAGGACCAGGTCAAGAACCTGATCCCAGGGCACGGGTTTGTCTAACGTCATGGTCACCTTGCCGGAAACGTCCTTGTCGATGGCGAAGTTTTCCCCGCTGACCGACCGGATGATGCGGAACACGTTTTTGATGTCCGTTTCGAAGAAGTCCACCGAGATTTTCTCACCGGTGTATTTCTTTTTCTGGGCCCAGCTGACATAGCTGCCGTCACCGGCAAGGGATTCCTCGCTAACCGTGCTTTCATCGTCTATGACATCCGGAACCTGCGCTGCGGTTTCGCCTGCTTCCCGTGTGCTGTCTTCGGTCAGGGCAGGCTGGGGCTGCTCATCCGCCGCAGGGGTTTCGTCAATGACGGTTTCATCGGCCACCGGGACCGTATCAATCGGGGTCTCCTGATCCATGACGGATTCACCATCGGCTGCAGCCATTTCCATTTCCTGAATTTCAGGCGTCTGGCTCAGCACCTCTTTCCAGATGGGGAGTCCGGCCATGTCCTCGGGCTGGGCCGGTACGGACGACGCTTCAAAATTGAGCGTGATGGTTCCGCCGCGCTGATCGACATAGTAGGGCACGGATTCACGAAGTTCAATAATGAACAGGGCACTGGTTTTCATGGCCGGGGTCTGAACGGGAATGATCCGATTGACCGCGCTTTCAAACCGGGTGGTGATAAACGGAAACTTCCGGCTGTTCGGGAGTTTGGCGCCATAAAGTTTGAAATGGATCGTAGACCCGTCTTTCTTTGTGACCTTGTATTCAACCGGTTGGGTCGTCCCGATGATCACCGACGACTTACCGTCCTTTTCTGCTGTAAAATCGATGCGGTTGATCCAGGCGTCCCCCGCCATGGCAAGGGCCTGTTCTTCCTCCATCGGTTCCGCCGCAACCGGCGTCAGGTCACCGGGCTCCTCAAGGACGATATCCTCGGTCGGTTCAACGGATTCGATCGTTTCAGACGATGCAGCCGGTTCGTTCCAGGGTTCCGTTTCTGCGGTGACGAAGGTGTCATCGGTTTCCATGACAGGCTCGTCCTCTGCGGCTACGTCATCGTCCGATTCGGTGACGACCACGGCACCGGCCGTCACGGCTTCGTCATCCACCGGAGTTTCCTCAAACGTGGTCACATCGGAGCCGCTGTCCGCAAACACCTCCTCTGCGGCCTCCGTGGTCACCGCAACACTCTCATTGCTCATCTCATCCACGGTTGCGTCAAGACCGGTGTCCGTTTCCGTCATCGGGCTCTCGTCTGTTCCGGTTTCAACCGTTGGGGTCAGGTCAGAGGATTCAACACCGGTCTCCGGATTGATCGCTGCGGCGGCTCCGATTTTGAGGGTCAGACCCCTTGGGGTCGCTTCGGCCGTATACGAGGACAGGTTGGCGTTGGTTGTATCCACCACCACCCGCGTTTTGTCGGGATAACTGAAATACCGGACCTGCCGAACGCCCAGGGCATTGACGGCCAGGGTCTGTTCGCCCTTGGTGCTGGGCCCTTTGACATTGAAAATATCGCAAACGATTCGCCCTGAAGCCTCTCCGGTTCCGGGAATGGTAAACACCTTGTAATCGTTGATCGCACCGTCGGCTTCGATCAAAACGTCCGCCGAGTCATCGGCCACCATTTTATCGATGGCCGTAATTCGGCTTGCCGTGGCGAATCCCGCTGCAACGGGTTCCAGTTCTTCGGGGGTGTATGCTTCCGGCTCCGCGGGAACGAGGTCTTCATTTTCGTCAACAATCAGAAGGGGCTCCTCGACAGGCTCAAGAACCTCAACCACTGAGGCGTCGCCGGCGGTATCCTGATCGGTCTGATCTGAAACAAATTGATCGCCTTCCGCCTCTGCGTCCTGAAATTCCATACCTGCACCGCTTTCAACGGTAAGGGATTCTTCCTCAACCGGTGCGGCCGCCATCTCCGGCTCTGTGATTGTCTCACCGGCGTCCGCGGCCTCGGGATCGACCAGGGTGACGATCAGATCATTATCCTGCCGGATCACATCGTAATCCACATCTTTGTTCAAGAGGATCTTGATGCGTGAGTCATAACCCGATGAGTGGCTCTGCTGCGATGTTTTGATGGAATTCAGCAGATTTCCCTCGGGAGGATATTCGGAATCGACATTTTCGAGTTTGGTTCCAGGGAAATAAAGAACAATGCCGAGTGGAAAGGCCTGTTTGACGGAGGTGTACCGAAGCGGACTGTTTCCGTCAATGGCCACCTTGATGGTTCCGGCCTCATCGGTTACCGTCAGACCGCTGATCACCCGCTCGCCGTCCGACCCGGCGTCGACCGTTGCTACGGCGCCTTTCTGGGTCGCGGAACAGCCTGCGACGATCAACACCCATGCAAAAGCCGCCAGAAGGAGTGCCTGTGCCCGATTTTTCGATGTTTTTGAAATTGTGTAAAGCATATCACATGTCTCCAAGAGGTTTTTGAAGCTTCATTTCCCTTTTTCGTACGATGATCTTCCCCAACAGATCTTCCACTTCTTCTTCGATCACCACCGTATTCTTCGTTATTTCAACAACCCTGCCGGAGTTGATGCCCAGATAGGTCCCGTTTTTAATCACGTGGCCCTTCCCCGTGGACTCCTGAACCATGGCCACATTGCGTTGCCGGCCCTGGATGATGGCTGTCAGGGTCAGCTGGCTGATATCCAGCTTCTCAAGGGGCGTCAGTTTTCCACGCCGGGCGTCTCGGATCGTCTGGCTCTTCAAGCTCCCCACCGACGTTTTTTCCTGCCTGGCCTGGAACAGGGGTTCGAAGGGATCAACCCGGCCTTCAGGATTATACCCCTGGTCCGGCCCGCCTTTATCGTCTGCATCGAGGGCCAGGGCGGGAACCGTGACCGGCGGCGCCAGGGGAACCTCCGTTTGACCCGCCTGAACCGAAACGTCTCCGGCGGCAGGGGCCTCGGTCACAGGCGTTTCGGTCGAAGCGGCAGTCTCTTCGGCGGGCGCGCCAACGGCCGCCGTATCGGTAACAGCGGCAGCGGGCGCCTCTTCCGGGGCCGGGGCGGTGCCTTCAGGCACCGCGGCATCGCCCCCCTGAACCGGCGCCTCAGCGACCGGTGTCACGACCTTTTCAATTTTGAACGACTGGACTTTGGCGGTTTCCGGACGGGGTTCTTCCTGCTTGTCGCATCCGCACAGGGCGAGGGCGACAAACAGGCCGCAGGAAGCACAACATAGGACGATTGATTTATTCATCATAACGACACTTTTATTGAGTTAGGGTAAATATGAATTATCTCTTCTTCTTCCCTTTTTTTGCGTTCTGGGGCACGTCGGCCTGTTCAACGAATTTATAGGTGACGGCCTGGCACTTGGTCTTGATGCGCGTCTGGGCGCCATCCTTGCCCGGATCGGCATTCATGTCGATGTCCCGGATATTCACGATCCGGTTAAGGCTTGTGACCCTGTCAAAAAACAACACGGTATTGTGAAAGCTCCCAACCATCTCCATATCGACCGGAATCTCGCCGTAAAACCCTTTGTTGTTTTCCTTACCCGGTGTGAAGGACTGAAATTCCATGCCGGTGTCCTGGCCCGATTGCGAAATGCTGGTCAACAGCGATGGGATTTCCTTGTTTTCCGGCAGGGCCTTCATCACCTTCCTGAATTCGGCTTCCTTCATCTTGCGTTCATTCTGAAGCTGTTCCAACTGGGCCGCTTTCTTTTTGGCCACGCCAAGCTTCTTGTCCGCCTGCTCATACGCGGCCTTCAGCTTTTGAATGCTTTCGATTTTCGGAGCAGCCATCAGAAAATAAAAGGCCGCGCCCAAAAGGCCGATGGTGATGATGCAGATGGCCAGCCTCTGAACCTTGTCCAGTTCTTCGATTTTTTTGAAGATGGCGTCGAACGTCTTGGTATTTAGTTCAGTCTTCTTGATCATTTCAGAGCCTTAATCATATCGGTTTTTTGATTATCGGTCTTGGCAACGGTCGCACTGATTTCAAACGTCTTCATCTTGATATTGTTGATCACGGACTGCTTGAGAAATTTCAAAACCACATCCGTGTACAGGGTTGAATTCTGGAGCCTTTTCGTAAAATCCGCCACGGTGATTTCATCGAGGGCCACGCCCTTGATCACCAGGCTCTTGTCTTTCAACTGATAGTTGGTCAGCCACATGCGCTCTTCGATGAACACATCGGTCAGCGATTCAAACAGATGAATCGGTTCCTTCCGGACCTTCTCGAGATCATTGATGATATTGATCTTCTGCTGAAGGATCTCGTTCTCCTTGTTGATCGCGTCAACTTCCTTGGCCTTCTGCGTGTATTTATCAAGCTCTTTATTTATTTCCTGAACCCGGGTTCGTTCCTTGGCTTCGCTGATATTCAAATGAAGGGCAAATGCGCCCATGGCAACGATCAGCAGAATAATCAGCAGAATAAAAACCGACGCCTGGCGTCTGACATTTTCCTTGGTTCTGGCTGCACGAAACGGCAGTAAGTTGATTCGTATCATTTGTCATCCACTTTCCTTATTGCTAATCCCATGCATATTGCGCTCTGTGGAGCCATCTGATCCATGTAGTCCTTGTCAAACCGGTCGTTGTTCACATACACCTTTTTGAACGGGTCAATCACTTCAACCTCCGTCGAGGTTCGGAGGGCCAGCAGTTTCCTGAAGTCACCGATGTTGCCGCCTCCCCCGCTCAGCAGAATGCGTCCGATACGGCCGTCGGGATAGGTTGAATAAAAAAAGTCAAGGGCGCGGCTGATTTCGGTGCACCAGTCGCCGGTAACCGTGGCGATGATTTCATTCAGATCCTCGGTTGATATTTTCCCATGCTCATCGTCCAGCTTGATTTCTTCGGCCTCTTCAAGCGAGCAGTCGATCAGGGAGGCGATTTTGCGGTTGATCTGGTTGCAGCCCAAGGACACGTCGCGCATGAAGAGAGACGTGTTGCCTTTCAGGATGTTCAGGGTCGTTTTTCCAGCCCCGACATCGATAAGCGCCACATAGTCATCCCCGGGGTCTTCCGGGTCGAGATAGCAGGCTTCATAGATGTTCTGAAGCGCAAAGGCATCCACATCCACGATACAGGGCGAAAGGTTCGCCATTTCGAGAACGTTCACGTAATCGGCGATCATTTCCTTTTTCGCCGCCACAAGAAGCACGCTCATCTGGTTGGGATTGTGTTCGCTGTCCCCGAGAATCTGAAAATCCAGATTGACGTCACTGATGTCAAAGGGAATGTACTGTTCCGCCTCGAAGTGAATGGTGGACTGAAGCGCGTCCTCGGTCATGGTCTGGACATTGATTTTTTTCACCACCACCGAATATCCGCCGATGGAAATCGCCACGTTGGTTTGTTTGATATTAAAGGTCCGGAAAAGCTGACGAATGGCATCGGCGACCTCTTCGGGGTCTTTGATGATCCCCTCCTCGATGGCACCATGGGGCATGTCCACGATTCCGAACTTCTTCAGTATCGGCCCGCTTTTCGAGTCCAAAATTTCAGCGACTTTTATTGCGCTTGAGCCGATATCAAGACCAACCAGATTTTTTTTGTTTCCAAATCCCATAATTTGCCCTTATTCGCCAAAAATCTTGTCTTTATCTGAGAGTTTATAGTTTAAGGCCAATATGATTTTTCTTTTGGTCTCCATCCGACACGGCAGGCCTTTTTCAATACGATCGATGGTGATCGGTGAAACATTTGCTTTCCTGGCAAGCTCCGCTTTACTCATCAGCATGGATTCACGAATTTTTTTCAACGAATTTTTTGCCATCAGCCAATATCCTGTGCAGCCTGCCTCACATTTTTCCCGATAATCACGCAACGCTGAATATAATAAGGTGATCGATGTTGTCATGGTTTGAGCACTTGTTAATGATAATTATATGTTATTATTCTTAAGTCAAGCGAATTATATAGAAATTTTATGCAGTTACTCCATCTTGTTTCCCCTGGCCACAGCGACTACCATATCTTGTAGAAACATTCGCTTAACAATCAAGAAAGTCCCGTTATAATGGTAAGTTAGTGACACTTTTTTAAAGGATTGCAATAGACGTTTGACGTTCGACGGACCTGCATTCCGTCTTTGCCTTGACAACGGCCGACAGTTTTTTTATTAGGACTCAGGTTCAGGAACAGCGAGACAGAAAAGCGATCGGGATGTCTTCGTCAGGAGCAGGGTCATCACGGCAGATGCATTCAGTATGTTTGGTGCACCATGTTACCAGAAATTGCACTCAAACTAAACGATAAAATGCCGCCTGACGTATTTGCCGGCCGCCGACGACCGTTCCTTTCCCTATGACCCGGGGTCGTACGCCGCACCGTAACCCTTTCCTGCATTGCCGCGTCACCTGTGACGGGCGGGAGGTTTCTTGGATACCATACTGATCGTCGATGACGAAAGCAACTACCTGACCATTCTCCGGGCCATTCTGGAAGAAGAAGGCTTCACCGTTCTGACGGCCGCCCACGGCAAAGCCGCCCTGTCCATTCTCGAAGACTCGGACGTCGACCTGCTGATCACAGACATGAAAATGCCGGCCATGAGCGGCCTGGACCTTCTTGACCATGTGCGCACCGGCTGGCCGGATATCCCGGTCATCCTGATGACGGCCCACGGGTCCGTCGAGAAAGCCGTGGAAGCCATGCAGAAAGGGGCCTTCACCTATATCCAGAAACCCTTTGAAAGCAACCGGCTTCTTATCTTCGTCAACAAGGCCCTTGGCCACGCACGGGTCGTCCAGGAGAACAAACGGCTCCGGCATGTCATTCGATCCCAGTTCCGGTTCGGCAATATTATCGGAAAAAGCAGGCCCATGCAGGACCTTTTGTCGCTGGTCGCCAAGGTCGCCCCCACCTCGGCCAATGTGCTGATCGAAGGAGAAAGCGGCACAGGCAAGGAGCTGATCGCCAGCTCCATTCACTTCAACAGCCACAGGCGCGAAAACCCCTTTATCGCCGTCAACTGCTCCGCCCTGTCCGAATCCCTTCTGGAAAGCGAACTCTTCGGCCACGAAAAGGGGGCGTTCACAGGCGCCGCATCCATGAAAAAGGGGCGCTTCGAGCTGGCCGACAACGGCACACTTTTTCTTGATGAAATCGGCGAACTGAGCCTGAATCTCCAGGTCAAACTCCTGCGGGTGATTCAGGAAAAATGTTTCGAGCGCGTCGGCGGGACCTCTCCGGTCAGGGTCAACTTCCGTCTGATCGCCGCCACCAACAAAAACCTGAGAGAAGAGGTCGGACAGGGTCGGTTCAGGGAAGACCTGTATTACCGGCTCAACGTCGTTTACATCCATGTCCCGCCGTTGCGAGAGAGGCCGGAAGACATCCATCTTCTGGCCCATCACTTTGTCCACAAGTATGCCGAAGATCTTTCGCCGGAGCGTTCCATCCGGGCCATCGCCCCGGAATGTGAACGGATCTTGCTGGATTCGTCCTGGCCCGGCAACGTCCGCCAGCTTGAAAACACCATCGAGCGGGCCATGATTCTGTGCACCGGCGACACCATCACCCCCGACGATCTTCCGAGAGATATTTCCGAATCCGCCCGGCCCGCGATGTATCACGACCTGACCCTTGGTTCTGCCGGTCTGTACGAGACCCTGGCGGCCATGGAGAAACAGATGATCATTGAGGCGCTGAAAAAAACCAACGGGGTCCAGTCCCACGCCGCAGACCTTTTAAAGATTGGAAAAAGCGGTCTGAACCAGAAAATCAAAAAACACGGAATCCGGCTCCACACCCGCTTTCCCTGAAAGCAACGAAAATCACCCGCCCCAATGAGGTCCATAATCATAAACCATCGGTTTATGATTATGAATGCATAGTAACCACCTGCTATCAATCATAATTAAAAGATGAAAGCATCCGGACACGCCCCGCCGGGTTCAAGATAATAAACACCCTTCCATCCCTTGCCGCCCGTGCAACCATGCCGCCCCGACCTGAGCCCATGGCACCCCGGATATAATCGCCTGTTATTTCAATATGAATGAGAAACAATAAAAAAATAGGGTCGGCAACGCCGACGTTGGCAGGAAAGGTGCAAAAGCAGATTGTGCGCACCTAAGCAGTATCAAAAAATCCTTCTCTCCAGAGCCAGGCGCCCCCCTTCCCCCTCAGCCTGGCTCTACCCCTCCTCTCTCAACGTTCTAAGCCGTCAAGCTTAAATCCGTTCCCGCGCCACGTCCACATACATGGAGTCGGCGAAGTCGGTCACCAGGCGCTCAAAGGCGTCCCGGCTTTTTTGCCCGTCGCCTTTTTCAGCGTAGAGCAGGCCGAGGTGAAAAAGAGCCTCATCTTTTTTGATAGCATCGGCCCCGTCCAGAATGTCCTCGTACCGGGCAATGGCACGATCGTGTTCCTTCATGGCCTGATAGCACTGGGCCAGAGCACACAGGGTGATGTTTTTCAGGGCAGGGTCATGGTCCACATCGGAGAGCAGGGCCTCATACAATTGGGCCGACGCGGCATAATCCTTTTCGTCGTAATACATCGCGGCATAACGTGCCCGGGCCGGCATGGCGGCGGCCGTTCCGGAAAAATCCTTGAGAAAGGCATCGGCACGGCGGCCTATCTCTTCCAGAGAGGGTTTGCCGTCGCTGCCTTCGCGGGCGGTTTCATACCAGGTCATATCCTCGGCGTAGCGGGCAAAGGCCCGTGATTCCCGATTCTGGGAATAATACTGAAACCCGGCAATCATGATGACCAGAACCACGGCTCCGGCGACCACACCGATGATGGTGCTCCTGTTCTGCCGGGCGTATTCAAGCGCCTTGTTGGACATGGTGATGAATTCATCCGGTTCGTTCAATTCCTTTTTCCGCGCCAATGATACGTTTGCCATGCTCCCTCCGTTTCAGTCCTTGTCACCGACACACTGTCTCACGTCCGATTATTCCTCAATCCACCAGCGCTCTGATCCGTCGCCATCCGTCATCGGGAATGGCCGCTCCGGTCACCTGGCACACTTCATACCCGCAGGCCGAGGCCAGCCGACCGCTTTTCGCGATGGAGTAACCCCGGCTCAAACCAAATAAAAAACCCGCCGCCCAGAGGTCGCCGGCGCCGGTGGTATCCACGGCGGCACGTCCCCTGACCGGTTCAATGTCGATCATCTCTCCCCCATGGGCCACCACACTACCCCGCTCACCCACCTTGACGACCGCGATACGGGCATGATCCGCCAAAACGGCCAGGGCCTTGCGCTCATCCGAAAAACCGGTGAACGCCCGGGCTTCGTCTTCGTTGGCAATCAGGATATCCACCGCGTCCAGCACATGGTCTATCAGAAAATCCCTGGATTCCTCGACCACCGTAAAACTGGCCAGATCGAGCACGATCCGGGCCCCTGCCCGGCGCGCCGCAGACAGCGCCGCCATCATCAAATCCCGGTTAAACAGGAGATAGCCTTCCATCATGGCAAACGAGGCCCCGTCGAAGCAGTCCGGCGAAATCTGATCGGGAACCATCTCGGCCGATGCCCCCAGATGGGTGAACATGGATCGCTGGGCATCCGGGGTGATCAGGGACACCACACGACCCGTGGGGGTGTTCGTTTTGAACAGATGAGGCGTCACACCGCTTCTCACCAGGCCGGACTCAAAAAGGGTACCGAAATCATCATGGCCGCACTGCCCGACAAAACGGGCCTTGCCCCCGAGTTTCCCGACGCCGATGATGGTGTTACAGGCCGAGCCGCCGGGGACAACCTCCGGCGGGGCCGCAAGTTTCTGAATCACGTCATCGATAAAGGGGCTGTCGACCAGTGTCATGCCGCCTTTGATATCGCTGATCTGCCCGAGGAAATCATCGCTCACCCCGGCCAGTACATCGATCAAGGCCGACCCGATGCCCACAATGGGCCCGCCGCCCGTATCTGTCGTTCCGTCCATCTACCGTTTTCCTTATCACCAGATCAGATCCGCGTGGATCCAACCGGTATCACCATCCGCATGGCGGATATTGATCCATGAACCTTTTCGTTTGATTACCTTGAACGGCACCCCGTTGTTGACCACAAACACAATGGCGTGGCTTGTCCCCGGGCCCGAACGGACATTGCATCCGTCTTTTTTCGTGATCACCGAGTCATAGGACGAGACGTTGGATGAATGGATCCATCCCACATCCTCTTCGTAATCACGGATGTAATACCAGTCCGCCTTCCGGTCGATCACCAGAAGCGGATAATTCCGGTCGAGGTTTTCCCAGGCGATGTCGTAATCGGTTCCGGGACCGGTCCTGACATTAGCCGCATTCACCGATACGCTCAGGCGCTCGGCAAAAGCCGCTCCCGTCATCATCAGAGCCAGAATCAGGGCAAGCCCCAACCCTCGGCCGCACACACCGTCAACACCGTTTTTCTTTTTCATCTTCACTACGATTTGCATCTTTTTTGAATGCACGCGGACCGCACTGCGCCCCACAGGCTTTCAAATGGAAATAGCCGCCCTCCGAAAGAAGGCGGCATGATTAAGCTAAAGCACGACGGTATTACAAGAAAACAAAGATGTCAATCATCCCATGCCGGGGGGCCGAAGATTAAGCGATCGGGCAGACGGGAAAAAATGATCCCGTCGCCCGACCCGCCGTCGACGCCTAGATGGCCTCACTCATCAGATCACCCACACGCTTGGAGAAACCGGCCGGATCCTCGATTTTTCCGCCCTCGCTGATGATGGCCATGTCGAGGAACAGCAGACAGAAGTCCGTCAGCCTGCTGTTTTTGGTGTCGGTTTCGAACAAGGTTTTCATTTTGGCCAGAACCGGATGATGGATGTTGAGTTCAAGGACCCGTTTCTGCCTGGGCATCTCCTGTCCGGTGGCTTTCATGATCTTTTCCATGTAGGCGCTCATGCCGTAATCGTCACCGGACAGACAGGATACGGAATTTTTCAGGCGGGTCGATGCCTTGACCTCCTTGATCTGATCCTCGAGCTTGCCTTTGATGAAATCGAAAAGCTTGGCGTAGGCTTCCTTGTCCTTGTCATCGACCTTGTCGATGTCCAGATCCCCCTTCTCCGCGCTTTTCAGCTTTTTACCTTCATATTCGGTCAGGTTCTGGACCACCCATTCGTCCACGGGGTCGGTCATCAGGAGAACCTCGTAGTCTTTCTCCTTGAGCGCTTCCAGATGGGGGCTGTTCATCAGGGCGGTCAGGTTCTCGCCGGTGATGAAATAGATGTATTCCTGCCCGTCCTTCATCCGTTCGATGTACTCCTTGAGAGAGACCAGTTTGCCGTCGGATTTGGTGGTCTTGTACCGCACCAGGTGCGCCAGCTTGTCCTTGTTTTCAAAATCCATGGGGATGCCGGACTTGATTGCCTGACCGAATTCCTCAAAAAACCCGTCGTATTTTTCCTTGTCCATGGTTGAAAACAGGTCGAACACCTTTTTGACCAGGTTTTTCCGGATATTGGTGACCAGCCGGTTCTGCTGGAGAATTTCACGGCTGACGTTGAGATTGAGATCCGGCGCGTCGACCACCCCGTGGATGAAGCCTAAGTATTCGGGCATCAGATCCTTGCAGTCGTCCATGATGAACACGCGCTTGCAGTAAAGGTGCATGCCGTTTTTGCGGTCTTTGTAAAACAGATCGAAGGGGGCTTTGGAAGGGATGTAAAGCAGGGCGGTGTACTCGGTGGTGCCCTCGAATTTCATGTGCAGACGGTCGAGGGGCGGGTTCCAGTCATGGCTGAGATGCTTGTAGAACTCCTCGTGTTCCTCGTCGGTCACCTCGTCCTTGTCCCGGGCCCAGATGGCCTTCATGGAATTCAGGGTTTCGTCCGCCCGGACCGTCCGGGTGGTCTCTCCGACGGGCTTGCCGTCCTTGTCCTTGATGATCTGATCCTCGGGCAGACGTTCGGTTTTCTCCACATTCATCCGGATCGGGTAATTCACGAAATCCGAATGTTTCTTGATGATGCGCCGGATGGTCCACTCATCGGTGAAATCATCGTCCTCCTCATCGGTTTTTTTGAGAAAAAGGGTGATGGTCGTGCCCCGTTTGTCCTTGTCCGTTTCTTCGATGGTGTAGGAGCCGTCGCCCGTGGATTCCCAGCGGACCGCTTTGGCGTCGCCCGGTGCCTTGGTGACAATTGTCACCTTGTCCGCGACGATAAAGGAGCTGTAAAAGCCCACGCCGAACTGTCCGATCAATTCCGGGGACAGTCCTTCTTTTTTCCGTGCCTCTTCGAGGGCGGCCACAAAGGCGGCGGTTCCGCTGCGGGCAATGGTTCCGATGTTCTCGTTGACCTCGTCGTAGGTCATACCGATGCCGTTGTCGGAAATTTCAAGGGTGCGGGCCTCTTTGTCCGCGGCAATCCGGATGTAAAGATCCGCATCGGTCCCAAAAACGTCCGGATCGGTCTGGGCCTTGAAACGCAGTTTGTCCAGGGCGTCGGATGCGTTTGAAATCAATTCACGCAGAAAAATCTCAGGATGGGAATACAACGAGTTCACGATGAGATTCATCAGTTGCTGGACTTCGGTCTTAAACTGCCGTGTTTCTTTCTTTTCCATACTTGCTCCTGTCTTTTCCATATGTCTGAAGGTTCATCCCCGTCTCACCAGGGTCTTATTGGTTTCCTGTCGTAAAAATCCAGGGAATTCGGCACGGTAGGGCGCCCGGAAATATACGATAATTTTGTACATGATTTCCGATTGTCAAGCCCGGGACCGATAAAAAGGCCGGACGGGTCGGCGGAGGGGAATGATAAAGGCCTTGCGTCCATGGCGGGACATGATGTAATAAGGTACGGATATTTTTTGTTAATCAAATGAATGGCTTCAACGGGCCCGGCCCGTGAGGCCGGGTTCGGGAGAGTGTTTATGAAAGACAACGGCATGCATTACGAGGGCATGATTTTCAGGCCCCCGTCCGAGGCGTACAGCATCCTGCTCCAGGTGACCGTCGGCTGTTCGCACAACAAATGCACCTTCTGTGAAATGTACAAGGAAAAACGGATCTTCAAAATCAAATCCGATGAGGAGATCATGGCCGATATTGCCTATGCGGCCAGACATTACCGCCACACCGACCGCCTGTTTCTCTGTGACGGGGACGCCCTGATCGTACCCCAGAAACGCCTGGTCCGCATTCTGTCGGAAATCCGTCGGCAGATGCCCTGGATCAAACGGGTGGGATCCTACGCCAACACCAAAAGCATCGCAAAAAAAACGGTGGATGAACTCCGGGAGCTGAAAAAACTGGGCCTTGCCATCGCCTACATGGGCCTTGAAACCGGTGATGATGTGACCCTTACGGCCATCAACAAGGGAGCCGATTCCGCCCGGATGATCGAGATGGGTAAAAAAATCAGGGCCGCAGGCATCACACTGTCGGTGACGGTCCTTCTGGGTATCGCCGGCCGGGAACGCTCGATGATCCACGCCCGGGAAACAGGACGGGTTCTGTCGGCCATCGATCCGGAATACGTCGGCGCCCTGAGCCTGATGCTCACCCCCGGCACCCCCCTTTACAAGGATCATCTGGCCGGAAAGTTTCCGGTGCTCGAGGCCCGGGAACTGCTTCAGGAACTGGGTGTGATGATCGCCGCAACCGATATGACAGGCGGCCTGTTCCACTCCAACCACGCGTCCAACTATCTGCCGATCCGGGCCAAGCTCCCCCAGGAAAAGGACAAAACCCTGGCCCTGATCGAAAAGGCCCTGGCCGGCAAGGTGTCCCTGAAACCCGAGCACCTGAGGGCTCTGTAAGCCAAGGCCGAAGCGCCTGAGCATGAATCCAATACGACCTAAATCTATAAGGAGAAACACCACCATGACTGACACCCGGAACACGCTGGACGACCTGTGCATCAATACCCTTCGAACCCTGTCCATGGATGCGGTCCAGAAAGCGAACTCGGGTCATCCCGGTGCGCCCATGGGCCTTGCGCCGGCCGCATACGTGCTGTGGACACGGCACCTGAAACACAACCCCAAAAATTCCGCCTGGCCGGACCGGGACCGGTTCGTGCTTTCCGGCGGCCATGCGTCCATGCTGCTCTACAGCCTGCTTCACCTGACCGGCTACGGACTGTCCCTCGATGACCTGAAAAATTTCCGGCAGTGGGGCAGCAAAACCCCGGGGCACCCCGAATACAAGCACACCAACGGTGTGGAAGTGACCACCGGTCCCCTGGGGCAGGGCATCGCCAACGCCGTGGGCATGGCCATGGCCGAACGCCACCTGGCCGCCGTATACAACAAGCCCGGTCACACCATTGTCGATCATTACACTTACGTGATGTGCGGTGACGGCGACATGATGGAAGGCGTGGCCTCCGAAGCGGCGTCCCTGGCCGGCCACCTGGGCCTGTCCCGGCTGATCTGCCTCTACGACGACAACAAGATTTCCATCGAAGGATCCACGGACATCGCCTTTACCGAAAATGTGGAAGCCCGGTTTGCGGCCTACGGCTGGAACACCATCCGGGTCGACAACGGGAATGATCCCGACCGGATCGACGCGGCCCTTTCCGCCGCCAAAGGTCAATCCGACAAACCCACCCTGATCCTGATGCGCACAGACATCGCCTTCGGCAGCCCCAACAAACAGGGCAGCGCCAGTGCCCACGGCGAGCCTCTGGGCGAAGAGGAAATCCGTCTGACCAAGAAAAACCTGGGCTGGCCCGAGGATGCGTCGTTTCTTGTGCCTGACGACGCCGCTGCCGTGTTCCGGGGCTGCATCGACCGGGGAGAGGAACAGGAAAACCTTTGGCAGCAGGCCTTCAACGCTTACGCCAAAGCCTACCCCGAGCTGTGCAACCAGTGGGTTGACGGGATCAGCGGATTTTTGACCTTCGGCTGGGATTCGGCCCTTCCCGTGTTCAAACCCGACGACAAACCCATGGCCACCCGGGCGGCTTCGGGCAAGGTCCTCAACGCCATCGCCGAAAAACTTCCCGCCCTGATCGGCGGTTCGGCGGATCTGGCCCCCTCGAACAAGACCTATCTGTCCTGTTCCCATGAGTTCCAGAAAGACCGCTACGACGGGCGCAACATCCGTTTCGGCGTCCGCGAACACGCCATGGGGGCCGTCATGGCCGGCATGTTCGTCCACGGCGGCGTCCGGCCTTACGGCGGGACCTTCCTGGTCTTCGCCGATTACATGCGCCCCGCCATCCGGGTCGCCAGTCTGATGGGTCTGCCGCTGATTTATGTGTTCACCCATGACAGCGTGGCGGTGGGTGAAGACGGCCCCACCCATCAGCCCATCGAACACCTGGCGTCCCTTAGGACCATTCCGGGCCTCACCGTGATCCGTCCGGCCGACGCCACCGAAACCCGGGATGCCTGGACCGTGGCTCTGCGCCTGACGGACGGCCCCAGCGCCCTGCTTTTCAGCCGCCAGAACCTGCCCATTCTCGACCGCAGCGAGGCCGAAGGCTCGGTCCGCAGCGGTGCCTACATCCTGAAATACGCCCAGGGCACCCCGGATATCATTCTCATCGCCTCGGGGTCGGAGGTCCACCTGATCTGCGAGGCAGCGGACATTCTGGCCGGAAAAGGGATCAAGGCCCGGGTGGTCAGCATGCCCAGCTGGGAACTGTTTGAAACGAACCAGAACAACTACAAGGAATGGATCCTGCCGCCCCATGTCAAAAAGCGACTGGCCGTCGAAGCGGGCATCGCCATGGGATGGGAAAAATACGTGGGGGATGAGGGACGGGTGATCAGCATCGAGGGATACGGCAGCTCCGCTCCGGGCAGCCGTGTTCTGAGCGAATACGGCTACACCGTGGACAACGTCGTCGCCGGCGCCCTGTCGCTTCTGGGAAAAGAATAAGCATCACCCCCCTGAAACGCAAAAAGGCAGACCCCTCCTCATCAGGGGTCTGCCTTTTTTTATCCAACCCACTCCAGGGGCCGTCTTAAACAATCACTAATAGCGGTAGTGTTCCGGTTTGTAGGGACCCTCCACCGATACGCCCAGGTATTTGGCCTGCTGATCGGTCAGTCGGGTCAGCTTGACACCCAGGCGGCCCAGGTGCAGGCGTGCCACCTCCTCATCCAGTTTCTTGGACAGGGTGTAGACCTTGTTTTCGTGCTTTTCCGTGGCCAGACGGATCTGGGCCAGGGTCTGGTTGGTGAAACTGTTGCTCATCACGAAGCTGGGATGTCCGGTGGCGCAGCCCAGATTGACCAGTCGTCCCTCGGCCAGAACCACGATGGCCCGACCGGATTTCAGCGTCCATTTATCCACCTGGGGCTTGATGTTGAGTTTTTTGCATTCCGGGGTCTTTTCCAGGTAGCTCATGTCGATCTCATTGTCGAAATGACCGATGTTGCAGATGATGGCCTCGTTTTTCATCTGTTCCATGTGGGCCCCGGTGATCACGTGATAATTCCCGGTGGCGGTCACGAAAATGTCCCCCTTTGCGGCGGCCTCGTCCATGGTCACCACCTCGAACCCCTGCATGGAGGCCTGGAGGGCGCAGATGGGATCGATTTCCGTGATCAGCACCCGGGCGCCGAATCCCCGCATCGAACTTGCGCAGCCCTTGCCCACGTCGCCGTAGCCGCAGATGACCACGATTTTTCCGGCGATCATCACATCGGTGGCCCGCTTGATCCCGTCGGCCAGAGATTCCTGACAGCCGTAGAGGTTGTCGAACTTGGATTTGGTTACGCTGTCGTTGACGTTAATGGCGGGGAACAAAAGCTCACCGCTCTTCTGAAGCTGGTACAGACGGTTCACGCCGGTGGTGGTTTCTTCGGAAACGCCGCGGATCTTCGCCGCCATGGTCGTCCATTTTTTGGGATCGGCCTTGTAGGTCGCTTTCAGGCGTTCAAGAAAGCATCGTTCCTCCTCATTGCCCGGTGTGCGGTCCAGGTAGGAAGGATCTTTTTCCGCCTTGACCCCCTCATGGACCAGAAGGGTGGCGTCGCCCCCGTCGTCCACGATCAGGTCCGGACCGCTGCCGTCGGGCCAGGTGAGGGCCATTTCCGTACACCACCAGTATTCTTCGAGCGTTTCGCCCTTCCAGGCGAAAACCGCCGCGGTCCCGTTGGCCGCGATGGCTGCCGCCGCATGGTCCTGAGTGGAAAAAATGTTGCAGGAGGCCCAGCGGATGTCGGCGCCCAGTTCATAAAGGGTCTCGATCAGCATGGCCGTCTGGATGGTCATGTGAAGACTGCCGGTAACCCTGAGGCCCTTGAGCGGTTTGTCCGCGCCGTATTTTTTCCGGGACGCCATCAGACCGGGCATTTCATTTTCCGAAAGCTGCATGTCCTTGTTGCCGAAATCGGCCAGCGACATGTCGGCGACCTTGTATTTCAATGAAAGATCCAATTCCTGAAAAGCCATGTTTTTTTCTCCTTGCTGTTTATGATGTGGTGCATGTGAATATGTTGATGACAAGGGACCGGCCAAGGGCATGGGACGCCAGATGGACCATGGTGAATCCGGCTTCCCTGATCCAGCGGTCCATGTCTTCCCGAGGAAATCCCAGCCAGCGGTCCCCATAGGTGTGCCGCAGCATTTCATTGTCGTGACGGTCGAACTCGGCCACGATCAGACGCCCCCCGTCGCGCAGGATCCGCCGGGCTTCGCACAGAGCCAGAACGGGCTCGGACAGATGGTGCAGGGCCAGGGAAATCACGGCCAGATCCACTTCGTCATCCTTGAGGGGCAAATGTTCCAGTTCGCCCAGCCGCAGGTCCGCCGCAATCCCCTGGCCTGAAAACCGTTTGCGGGCCTCTTCGAGCATCATCGGGGAACTGTCCACCCCGATCACCCGGCGGGCCCGGCCGGCCAGGGACACCAGCAGCTCACCGGTGCCGCAACCCAGATCGGCGGCTTTGTCCACGTCCTCGCCCTGTTCCAGAATGGCGGCGTTGATATCGAAGGCACCCATGATATCACTTTTAAGGACGTCCCATCGGGGGGCGATGGCGTTAAAAAACTGGCGGGTCCGGGCGCTCCGCTCGTCCACCGTCAGGGCCGCCCGTCTCAGATCGTCCTGCAGCAGGGCGTCGTCCCTGAACAGCGACGAGACAGCCTCGGAAAAACTTGTGGCCCATCCTTCCCGGACCGCCGAATAAAAGGCCCAGACCCCGTTCCGGCGGCAGGTCAGAAGCCCCGCGTCGGTCAGGATTTTCAGATGCCGTGAAATCCTCGACTGGCCCATGTCCATCAGTCCGACCAATTCATTGACACTCAGTTCCCACCGGAGAAGGACATTGTAAATCCGGATCCGGGTGCTGTCCGACAGGGCTTTGAAACACATCAGGGCATTCATGTATATCCATATATTTAAATATCAAGATTTTCGAATATATTAACCCCGGCGTGGCGGCCTGTCAAGAAAAACATTGAAAGGGGTTGCCAAACAACGGGACCTTGACGTATAATGGCCCATATTTTCAATGTATCCCGTCCACACAGCCCGGTTGACCGGCCATGGTGAATCTCTTGCACAACCTCGTCCCACACCGATACAGGGATGGATTGAACCCGGTTTCTGTTCCGAAAAAATGATCATCCGGCCTGGGGAACAGCCGGGACCGCTCCGGATCAGCGAAGGAGGAAGACATGAATCTGAAGGCACTGGGTGAATCGCTCGGCCTTGACGAAGACGAATTCATCGAAATCGTCGAACTGTTTCTTGAAACGGCGGAAGAAGACGTCCACAAGCTTGAGGGCGCCCTGGCCTCCGGGAATTGCGAGGCGGCCGCCGATGCCGCCCACTCCTTGAAAGGGGCGGCCGGGAATCTGGGTTTCATGGAGATTTCAACCCTTTCGGCCGGCCTCGAAAACCAGGCCCGGAACCATCACATGGACGACCTTCCGTCCGCGATCCCGACCCTCGGCGCCTTGCTCGCCGATATCCGGTCCCTCCTCTGACGGACGTCATGGACGCAGCCCGGCTCGATCAGCCGACCTGAGCCGGGAGACCGACGACATTATCGAATGACAGGAGCCCCATGAATCGTGATTCGACGCTTTCCATTCTGGTTGTGGACGATAACCCCCTGAACGTTCGTCTGCTTGAAACCACTCTGGTCAAGGAAGGGTACACCATATTCAAGGCCTACAACGGCCCCGACGCCCGGCAGGCGGCGGCCCTTCACGTTCCCGACCTGATCCTTCTCGACATTCAGATGCCCGGCGAAGACGGATTCGACGTGATCCGGCAATTGAAAGGCAACGGACAAACCGCCTCGATCCCCGTGATCTTCCTGACAGGCGTCAGCGAAATCGATGCCAAGCTGGAGGGGTTCGACCTGGGAGCCGTCGACTACATCACCAAACCCTTTCACCCGCTCGAGGTCTCGGCCCGGGTGGGCCTCCATCTCAAGCTGTCCATCGCCACCAACTCCCTGATCCGGAGCCAGGCCGAAAAGCTCAAACAGATCTCAGACGCCCAGAGCGCCATGCTGACCACCCCGGACAAGTTCCCCGACGCCCGGTTCGGCGTGCATTACCTGTCCCTGCACGAGGCCGGCGGCGATTTTTACGAGGTGCTCCCCATCTCCGAGGATATCTACGGCTATTTCGTGGCCGATTTTTCCGGGCACGACCTGAGCACCAGCTACCTGACCTCATCGGTCAAGGGGCTCCTCAAACAAAACTGCTCACCCATTTACCAACCCCTTGAAAGCATCAAGATGATCAACGACGTTCTGGTGGAGATTCTGCCCGACGGCAAATACCTGACCGCCTGCTACGGCCGCCTGAACAGGAAGACCCGGCAGATGCGCGTGGTCTGCGCCGGGCATCCCCCGGTCTGCTATGTGCCGGCGGACGGCCCCCCCCGTATCCTGGAAATGGACGGGGACGTGATCGGAATTTTCAAGAACGTTCTGTTCGGGCAGGAAAACCTGGTGGTCAGCCCCGGTGACCGGTTCTACATGTACACCGACGGACTGATCGAATCCACCGACAAGAAAATCGTCTGGTCCGAAGGGGCCGACCGCATGATGGCCGCCTGCCTTGACGTAAGGGATGTTCCCGTGGACAAGGCGCCGGATCACATTGCCCGGGCTCTTTGCCCGGACCGTTCACGGCTGGAAGACGATATCGTCGTTCTGGCCATTGAAGTCTGACCTTAGGGGACGACCCGTTATGGCCCAAACCCAGACATTCGATGTGTTCACCGGCCCCGACAGCCTGACCATCGAACTCAACTCCACCATGGAAAACATCGACCGGGTCGATGCTCTGGTCAAAACCTTTCTGGCCGACCGGGGCCTTGCACGGCACGCCTTCGCCGTCCGGGTGGTGATGCGTGAGGGGCTGACCAATTCGGTGCGCCACGGCCACAAACACCGGCCGGACAAACTGATCCGGTTCGAACTGTCGCTGTCGCCCGAGCGCCTGATTATGGTCATCGAAGATCAGGGCGAAGGGTTTGACTGGCGGACCGTCAGGCGGGACAACCTGAGGAAGAACGACGACGACGCACTGACGGACCACGGCCGGGGATTTCTGATCATGGATGATTACTTCGACGTCTGCGCTTACAATGAAAAGGGAAACCGCCTGATTCTCGAAAAAAACATTTCATCTTGATCATAGTCCGGAAATCCTTTACATAGCTGCCATGGGACACTCCTTTGACTACATAGAGGCGGTGGCGTGCGAAGCTTGGCACAACAGCCGTCAGAATCATCTGGTCAAACGCCGTCAGGGGCTTTTGCTGTATGATCTTCTCGATCCCCTGCCCGGCGACGCGATTGTGGATATCGGCTGCGGCACCGGGGAAATTCTCTCCTTTCTGGCGGGGCGGAGCAGCCACCCCCTCACCGGCATCGATTCCTCGCCCTACATGCTCGATTTCGCCCGGCAGAAACTCGGCCACCGCGTGGATCTCCACCGCGGTTTCGCCGAAGATCTGCCCTTTGAGGACAACACCTTTGACCACGCCCTCCTGATCAACGCCCTGGAATTTGTCGATGATCCGAACAAGGCCGTCGCGGAGGCGGCCCGGGTGGCCAAGGACCGTCTGTTTATCGGTGCGCTCAACCGCTACACGGTCCAGGGAAAAATCAAGGGAGCCTCGGCGGTCCTTGAAAAATCCCTCTGGGACAAAGCCCATTTTTTCAGCGTCTGGGAATTGAAGGGCATCGTCCACCGGGCCCTGGGCGACGTGCCTCTCTCCTGGCGGGCCGTAAATCTCTCGGCTCCGGCGGGCGAGGGCCTGCTGCACCGGATCGAGCAGAACACCCTGATCCGGAAAATACCCTTCGGATCATACATCGGCATGGTGGTCAGCCTGGTCCCCACCTACCGGGTGAGACCCCTTCCCCTTGCCGTCCCGAAAAAAAACAAAACCGGCCTGGCCGGCAGCCCCTGCGCGTCTGCCGAAAAAAAACGCATCGCCAATCACACGAGGTCGACCTGAACCCATGAAGTCACATTCCGCCACGGGCCTGTTGTCGGCCGTCACAACCTACGGGCGCATGATCAAATTCAGCCACACGATTTTCGCCCTGCCCTTCGCCCTCGTCGCCGTGATCCTGGCCGGACGGGACCGGGATATTCATTTCCCGTCCCTCATCTGGATTCTCCTCGCCATGGTGGGGGCGCGCTCGGCGGCCATGGGATTCAACCGCCTGGTCGATGCCGCCATCGATGGTCAAAACCCCCGGACCCGAATGCGTGAAATCCCCGCCGGTGTTCTTTCAAGGACCTCGGCCCTGGTGTTCATCGTGCTGTCCTCGGCCCTGTTCATCCTTTCGGCCGCCATGCTGGGCGATCTGTGTTTTTACCTGTCCTTGCCCGTTCTGGCGCTTTTGTTCGGTTATTCCTACACCAAACGGTTCACCGCACTCTGCCATCTTTACCTGGGATGTGTGATCGCCCTGTCGCCCATGGGAGCCTATATCGCCCTGACCAACACCATGCACTGGGGCATCGTGTTCCTGTCTTTGGCCCTTCTGACCAACATCGCCGGATTCGACATCCTTTACGCCTGCCAGGACACGGACTTCGACAAGGAAAAGGGCCTGTACTCCATTCCGGCGGTGTTCGGCGTAAGGCGGGCGCTGGCCCTGTCCACACTGCTGCACGTACTGACCTTCGTTTTTTTTCTGCTGGTGCACACGGCCGTTGACATGGGTCCGATTTATCTGATCACCACGGCAATTATCGGCGTCCTTCTGATCATCGAGCACCGCCTGGTCAAGCCCGACGATCTGCGCCGCGTACCCATCGCCTTTTTTCACATCAACAGCATCCTGTCCGTGGTGCTGATTACGGGGGTTGCCCTCAATGAATGGCTCCGGCTCTAAAACCATCGTCACCGCCATCTGCGGCGCCTCGGGGGCGATCTACGGCCTTAGCCTGCTCCGGGCTCTGCTCGCCCTGGACACCCGCGTTTTCCTGATCGTGTCTTCGGCAGGGGCCGCCGTCCTCAAACACGAATGCGGCATCGACGTCGACCGAATCGACGCGGCCCTCCGCCTGCAGGGCTTCGAGCGGCATGAACGGGCCAGCCTGTCCGTTCTCGACGAAAACGATTTCTTCACGCCGCCTGCCAGCGGATCGTTCCGCCATGACGGCATGGTCATCGCCCCCTGCACCATGGGCACCCTGGGAGCGCTCGCCGCAGGCCTTTCCGGCAATCTGATCCAACGGGCGGCCGATGTCTGCCTCAAGGAAAAACGTCCGCTGATTCTTCTGCCCCGGGAAACCCCGCTGAGCGTCATCCATCTGGACAACATGCTGACCCTGTCCCGGGCCGGCGCCGTGATTCTGCCGCCCTGCCCCTCGTTCTACACGGCCCCCCAAACCATCGACGAGCTGGTCGACACGGTGACGGCCCGCATCCTCGACCATCTGGGCCTGCCCCAGGCCCTGGTCACCCCCTGGATGTCCGAAGGCCCTGCCTGAAAACAGAGTGATTCTTTTACGTTAAGGGCATGCCTCAGACGGTTGGATTGACGTAAAGAAGCCTTAAAAACACGTAGAACCGGGTGCCTTTGCCGGGCTCGCTGGTCACATGGACAAAGCCGCCCTGCCTCTCGACCATGCTGCGGACCACCGAAAGCCCCAGACCGGTCCCCTGATCTTTTCCTTTGGTGGTGAAATAGGGGTCGAAGATGTGCTTGAGGGTGTCCGGAGTCATGCCGCAGCCGGTGTCGAACACCCCAAGCACGGCATAGTTTTTTGCATCGTTCCGGTTTTCGAAAACACGGTCCGACACGTCCGGAAAGTCGGCGGGAGAACCCAGCCGGATCGACAGAACGCCGCCGTTGCGTTTCATGGCGTGGACCGCGTTGGTGTAAAGATTCATCACCACCTGGTGAATCTGGACGGCATCGGCGCGAATCATGCCCGGAGCACCGGAAAGGTCGATATCCAGCCGGATACCTTCAGGTGTGACGTCCTGAATCAGAGCCAGAACATCGCCGACGGTCTTTCCCGGATCGAGCGCCTCAAACTCGGGGTCGCGCTGATGGATGAAGGCCAGGATCCGGTTGACCAGGTCCTTGGCCCGATCGCAGCCCGAATGGATCTTCATCATGCGTGCGTTCAGGGTCGGCATATGCGCCGTGTCGAGCAGGGCCAGATCGGTGTGACCCAGGATGGCCGTCATGATGTTGTTGAAATCATGGGCCACGGTTCCGGCAATCATCCCTAAAGCATCGAGTTTCTGCATCTTTTCCAGGGATTTTCTTGCATCGTCCAGTGCGGTCTTCTGACTCTGGATATACCGACGCTGCTGGGACCTTATCTGCCTGAGTTTTCGTTCCATGGCCCATTTGGCGGAAAGGGACGCCGCCATGTGGCGGATCTCCATCACATAACAGGGTTTTTGGAGGTAAAGCAGCTTATGGGCCGGGGGAACCCGTTTGACGATCTCCGACGGTTTGATATCTGAAAAGGCCGTGACCACCACGATTTCCACATCCCGGTCCAGGCGGCGTATCTGTTCGGCGGCCCAGATGCCGTCCGGCCCCGGAGGCATGCGCACATCGAGAAAAATCACGGCAAAGGGATCCTGTTCCTCCAGCGAACGGATCACCCGGTCCACGGCATCGGTCGCGCCCGTGCACAGACTGAGCTCGTAAACCGGCTCCGGGTCCTCGACAGGCGTCCTGCCGGAACCGAACAGCCGGGACTCCATCGCCCTGAATTCAGAAGACGGGGGCATCGACTCATCGGACCCCATGGCCTCGGTGAAAAAGTCATGGATCCGGGTCTCGTCGTCGGCCGCGAGAATGCGATACCGCTGCGGCGTCATGCCTCACCTCCCCCGGGCAGCAGCAGATGGAAGGCGATGCCCAGGCCCCCTCCGGTCAGAACCAGGGTGCCGTTCATGGCCGCAACCACGTTGCAGCACCAGTGAAGATTCGAACAAAATGACCCCCTCTCGCCGGCATGGTACTCCCTGGCAAACAGTTTTTTCCGCCGGTCCTCATCCGGCGCCCGGCCCGGCGCCGAGATCACAAATCGAAGCATCGGCGGGCCGGAATCCCGATCGATCCGGGCGTCGACGGTCAGTGTCCGCCCCGTCTCCGGTTCCGCATCGGCCAGGGCGGCCGCATGGGAAAGCACCGAGGCGAACACCTGGGTCAACACCAGCTGCTCGCCGTGGAACCGGCCCAGACTCTCGAGCCCGGGTCCCATAACGACATCCCAGTGTTTTTTCAAAGATTCGGGAAGATGGGACAGGGCCTGGCGAACCAGCACCGCAGGCTCCACCTCCGAAGCCGGGGAACCGATCCGGCTGTACGGCTCCAGATCCCGAAACAGACGTTCCATGCTGTGGTTCTGGGCCGACGCCTTGTCCAGCAGTTGTTCGGCCGCGGCGATGAACGCCGGCAGCTCACCCGCCGAGAGGCAAAGAAAACGATGAAGGTCTGCCCTTCGAGCCGGGTCGCAGGCCCCCTTTTCCAGCTCGGAAAGGGCCTGGGAAATCCTGTCCCCGGGCAGGGCGGCACAAAGGGTCCTGATCCGATCCAGGCTCTGGGACAGGGGCATCAGAATATTCCGTCCCTGGTGAAGCACATCGGATGTCATCCCGGCCAACCCCGAATGGTAAGACCTCTCCAGCAGTTCCAGCCGTATGTCAGCCAGTTTTTCAAGCATGGCATCGAACTGCCGGGCCAGGGCCCCGATTTCATCGGTTCGATCAAGGGCCATCCGATGGCCCAGATCCCCGCTTTCCTCGACGGCCCGGACGTGACGGGCCAGTGTGGCCAGCGGTCCCAGCACGGACCCGTGCAGCGCGGCCAAACTCAGAAGAATCAGAAGGACCCCGACGGCCAGGATGGACATCATGCTGAATCGAAGGGTTTCAAGCCCCTCCCTGAGGATGGTTCGGGTCATGATGGTTTTGATGACATAGGCCGGACGATCGTTGATGTCCGGAAGAACGGTATAGGCCTGAAGGACCCGGCGGTCGGAGCGGTCGACCGCCATCCGGGTCCGGCCCTCGATAAGCATCCGGCCGTCGGGCGGGCTCAGCTCTCCCATGGCCTCATCCAGGGAGATGACTCTGAAATGAACCTCGGTCTGCCGGATCATGGTCAGAACCTCGGTGGGCGTGAGGAACCGGCCCATGATCAGGGTTCCCCGGGAAGGCCCGTCGTTGGTGGAGGTGAGCACCGGCCGGATCGAAACCATCAGGGGCCCCCGCGGCGTTCGGACCACGCCGGTCCGCTCCAGGCCGTCCAGGGGCACGCCGGTGTCCATCGGATCGAAAACGCCCAACGAGGTCGGGAACTCCGGCCCGAGAACCTCAACCCGGTCCAGGGGCGTCCGGCTGTCGGGATCGATCAGCTTCGACCAGACGACCCCGCCCCTTGGGTCGACAAGCATCAGCAGCTGAAGGTGGTTTACCGTAAAGGTGTCATCGGGAAGAAGGTTGATCCGGGCGAAGGTGTCCGAGCGGGTTTCCATGAAATCGTAGGTGTCGTCCCAGGCGGCCCAGTCGTGGGTGAGCGACGACAGATGGAACAGTTCGCGGCGGATGATCTGATCGGCACGATGGACGTTCTTGTCCGTCTGGATCGCCTCCAGTTCAAGAAATCCGGGAAGAATGACCAAACGGTGAATCAGGCCCTGGGCCGCGACAAACAGCACCATGATGGCCAGAAACATGACCAGTGTTTTTGTTTTCAGTGACATCGCGATAACATGAGTGACCGTACATGAACGGCATCGTCAAGGACGCCGCGCAACCATAAGCAGAGACACTATACCCCTATTCCGCGACGAATGCCCGGAAAAACTGGTTCTTCCTGAAAAAATATGCTAAATCACAGATCATATCATCGACTGACATCCATCAGGACTCCCCATGAAGATTGCTGTTTTTGCCGACATCCACGGAAATCTCGAAGCGTTCACCGCCGTTCTGGCCCATATCCGCCGCCATCACGTCGATGCCCTGATCTCACTGGGAGACAATGTGGGCTACGGAGCCGACCCGGAGGCGGTGATGGACCTGATTCGCGAAAACGACGTCCTTTGCGTACTGGGAAACCATGAAAAAGCCATGAACGAAGACGCCTTTATCAACTGGTTCAATCCTCTGGCCCAGATGGCGGTCCGTTACACGAAATCCAGGCTATCGCCCCGGTCGCTGGCCGACATCAGGGACTATCCGACCAGCCTTGTTTTCGAATCCCTGCGCTTTGTCCACGGCACGCCGCCCGATTCGCCGGTGCTCTACCTGTTTCAGTTGAGTGACGCCGCCCTGATCCGGAAAATGCGCGATATGAGCGAAACCCTGTGTTTTGTCGGCCACACCCACCAGCTCGGCCTGATCCGGGCGGCCGGCGACACCCTTGTCCGGGAATCCTTGCCCCTCGGCGACATTCGCCTGGACCCGGCCCGGCCCACAATCGTCAACGCGGGCAGCGTGGGGCAGCCCCGGGACGAGGACAAACGGGCCAAGTACCTGCGGTTTGATACCGACACCCGCATCCTGACCGTCGAGGCGGTGGCCTACGACAACGCCGCCGCCGCCGATAAAATACTCAAGGCGGGCATCCCGGCGGACTTCGCCCGCAAACTCCTACCATGACGAGGCGGCCATGAAGACCATCGGCAAATTCATCATCCGGGGCCTGCTTGGCCAGGGCGGCATGGGCCGGGTCTACAAGGTCTCCCACCCAGTCACGGGAAAGATCTGCGCTCTCAAGCTTCTGCGGCCCAATCCCTTTCTGGTCACCCTCCTGGGGCAAACCGCCGTTCGGGACATGTTCATCCGCGAGGCGGTGACCATGGCGGGCATCCGCCATCCCCACGTGGCCGGAATCCTGGATTACGACGAGGACCGGGGCCGGCCTTACTACACCATGGAGTATTACGGCAACAATCTGGGAACCCTGATCGGAGAATCCTTCGAAACCGAGACGCCCTCACGGATCATTCCCCTGGACAAGGCCCTCGATTACACGCGCCAGGTGCTTTCGGGCCTGTCCTGCCTGCACTTTCACGGCATCATCCACCGGGATATCAAACCCTTCAACATTCTGGTCACCGACGAGGACCGGGTCAAGATCTGCGATTTCGGCCTGTCCAAGCTCCACAACGAATCGATTCGCGCCCATGGGGGACTCAAGGTCGGATCGCCGTTTTACGCCCCGCCCGAGCAGGAAGACTCGCCCGACGACGTGGACGCTTCGGCGGATCTTTTCGCCGCGGGCGTGATGCTCTATCGCATGGCCACGGGACGTCTGCCCCGCCGGCCCGATCTTTTGCCCAGCCGGTTCAACCGCGATCTTTCGCCCTACTGGGACAAATTCATCCTGAAGGCCTGCGACCCCAATCGTCGTCACCGCTATCCGGACGCCGGGGCCATGATGGAGGATCTCGACGATCTCAAAAGGCGATGGGATCGTCAGAAAGAGGTCTTCTGCGTAACGCCCGACGGCCCCGGGACGACGGACGACGGCCTTTCCGGCCCCCGGACGCTCCGATCGTCCGCCCTAAAGGTCTCCCGGCGGGAGGCACCGGACGTGTTCGGCACCGACGCGCTGATGCGTCCCCGACGTTATATTCAAAACCTGTTTGAACCCCGAAACGGGCACAGCCTCATCGATCGGGCCACCGGCCTTGTCTGGCAGCACGGCGGCACGCCCTTTCCGGTCACCCTGGCCCAGGCCCGTCATATCATAGACGGCCTGAACCGGGACCGTCACGGAGGCATCGACACCTGGCGCCTGCCCACCGCCTGCGAGCTGCTGTCTCTGGTAAACCCGCCCCCCATGGCCCGGGATCACTGCCGGCCGGCCGTGTTCGATCCCGTCCAGACATCTCTGTGGAGTGCGGATTCGGCAACCTTCATCTCGGCATGGACCGTCAATCTCGTCTTCGGATTCGCCGGCGTCAGCGATAAAACCGATGTCTGTTATCTCCGGGCCGTTTCCGATTCGGAAACCCGGTGCGCCCCGTAAAACCTGTTGCCATTCGACCCGGGGCGGGCTATAGTTCAAGCATCTTAATCGCACGGCCAAAAAAACCAGCCGGAGGGGCGCACGGGGCGCGTTTCACGGTCAAGGCCGCATGATCGCAAACCCAGACGCCGTTATGAATTTCAAGACAACCGAGTCAACCCTGCCCGAGGCGGTCAACGCCCGTCGGCGCAGCAACCTGACCCGTTACACGTTCCTGGCGATCCTGTCCTACCAGCTTCCGGTGGGGGTGGCCGTCATGGCCAAGGTATTCGGCATCGCCGATTACACCTACGGCTCTGTTTTCATAGGATACGGGGCCTATCTCGCCTCCAGCCTGACCGCCCTTGTCATGACCCGCACCCGGCGGACCGTCACCCGCGGCTTCATCACCTTCGTCCTTTATTTCCAGGCCCTTCTCGCCCTGATCATTTCGGGCTACCTGGTCTATGCCATGAGCAACCAGCGGCACCTGGTCCCCATCGGCTGCCTGCTGATCCTGGTGTTCATCTTCATCCAGTCCCGGCTGCTCGCGTCCATGATCGCCATCGCCTTCACCGTGCTTATGTATCTGCTCGCGGCTTATCTGGGAATGGTCCTTGGCGGCCAGCCGGGGTCCCTGACCGGTGAGATCCTCTATATGCTGATCTTTATCCCCGTCTGCATGTTCATCGCCTACATGGCCGGCATCATGCAGGACCAGCAGCGTAAAATCAAAAAAGCCAACGCCACGCTCACGGCCACCCATGCCGAACTCGAAACCACCCACGCGGAACTCGGAGCCATCCATGCCGAACTGGCGGACCACAACGAACGGACTATGGACAGCATCCGCTACGCCGAAATGATTCAGCGTTCCCTGCTTCCGGGCATTGACCGGATCAAGGCCATCAGCCCGGACAGCATGTTTGTCTGGATGCCCAAGGACATCGTGGGCGGCGACATCTTCTACACCTACGCCTCACCGGAATCCAGCCTCATCGTGTTGATGGACTGCACCGGCCACGGCGTTCCCGGTGCTTTTCTGACCATCATTGTCTACACGGAAGTCCGGAAAATCATCATGGACGAGGGCTGTCGGATCCCCTCGGAAATTCTGGCCCGCCTCAACCGGTCCGTCAAGGCCGTGCTTCATCGGAGCGACCGGGGCGACGGCGGGGACGACGGCCTCGACGCGGCGGTGGTCAGCATCGATCACGCCCGGCATCGGGTCCGGTTCGCCGGGGCCCGCATGCCCCTGTTTTATGTGAAGGACCACCGGATCATACGAACGGACGGCGATCGGCACAGCATCGGCTACAGGGATTCCGACGACCAATTCACCTTCACGGATCACTCCATCGACGATGTCCCGGGGTGTCCCTTCTATCTGAAATCCGACGGGTTCACCGATCAGCTGGGCGGGCCCCGGGGCCTGCGTCTCGGAACCCGGGGGTTCACCGACCTCGTTCTGGCCCATCACGACAAACCCTTCGCCGAGCAGCGCCATCTTTTTATCCAGACTCTCTGCGACCACCGGGGCGATCAGGAACAGAAAGACGACATCACCCTGATCGGATTTCGTCTTCAGGCGCAGGACTGAACCCGCCCGGCGGCCTCGATGGTGCCCGCCACCAGGGTGTCCTTGCCCTGACGCTTGGCCAGATACATCAACCGGTCCGCTTCGGCCACCACCTCATGCACGCTTGACGGTGTCGCTTCGCAGGTGACCAGGCCCAGGCTGAAGGTCACGGGCCAGGCCTTGCGTTCAGCCAGTTCAAGGAGATTCTTCCTAATTTTGCGCGCGACCTGAATGGAATCCTCGGGGCCGGAGCGCCAGAGCAGAACGGCGAATTCATCGCCTCCCAGACGGGCCGCGAAATCGGTGGTCCGGATCGACCGGACCAGGGTGGTCGCCACCCCGACCAGAAGGAGATCGCCTTCGTGATGGCCCCAGGTGTCATTGACGGCCTTGAAATTATCCACATCGAGAAAAATCAGGGAGATGGGCCGGTTGTCCCGCCTGGCCTTGCTCACTTCAATATCCGCGTATTCCATAAAAGACAGGCGGTTGGGAATGCCGGTCAGCGCATCGGTGCGGGCGGTTTTCCGGTGGGCCTCCATCATCTGTTTCATGGCGTCCATCAAAACGGCCGCAAACAGAAACACCATAAGCCGCATGATTTCATTGATCAGGGGAATCAAAGGGTCTGAAAAGCGCTCGACCATCGACAAATCCGCCGCCAGCCAGGTCAGGGCGCACAGACAGGCGACGGCAATGCCCGCCCGCCGTCCGGCCGCCCAGGCCGAAACACTCACCGGAAACAGATAAAACAGGGACAGGGCCAGCTCGGGGCCGGTCGCAAACCGCACCAGACCGATGAGGACCGCCGCAGCCAGGCACAGCCCCACCACCAGATACCGATGCAGCCGTCCCATCGCGGTAAACAGCGCCATGTTCGCCCCCGCCCCTAAATGTTCAGATTTTTGACGTCGATGCTCAGTTCGTAGCATCCCCCGTCGGGAGCCGTGCGGATCTCAAACCCCAGCTTTCGGCCCAGCGCCAGCATCTGGGTGTTTTCGGCCAGGACCGTACCTTTGATCTTCTCCACATTCCGGGTGCGTGCAATGGTCAGCAGACGGGACATCAATTCGGCCCCGACGCCCTTGCCCTGCCATTCATCGGCCGTCATGACGGCAAACTCCACCGTTCGGGGATCGATATCCCCCACGATCCGTGCCACCCCGACCATCCGATCGCCGCCGTTTTCATCGAGAAAGGCCGTCAGGGCCATGCTGCGATCGTAATCGATCTGGGTGAACCGGGCCAGCATGGCCGGAGGCAGATGTTTGAGGGGACTGAAGAACCGCATGTAAATGGTCCGGGGCGACAGCCTGCTGAAGAAGGCTTCCATCAGGGAGGCGTCCTCGGGCCGGATGGGCCGGATAAAGACGGATTCCCCGGTTTTCAGCCGGGCCCTGCCCTCGTACTGGTTGGGATAGGGGCTGATCACCAGATGCAGGGGGGCCTTGACGGCCTGGGATTTCAGAAGGATCCGGGCGTCGACCGCCAGGGCCCGCCGATCGTCGACGATCAGGGGGTTGATGTCCAGTTCCTCGATCTCGGAAAAGTCGCTCACCAGCTGGGACAAACGAATCAGGATCTCTTCGAGAATCTTGATGTTGACCGGCTTTTGTCCGCGGTAGCCCCGGAGGACCCGACAGATCTTTGTTTCCTCGATCATCCGCCTGGCCAAAAGGCGGTTCAGGGGCGGCAGGGCCAGGGCCCGGTCCTGCATGATTTCGGTCATCACCCCGCCCAGGCCGAACAGAATCACCGGCCCGAAATCCTTGTCCTTTTTTGCGCCGACCACCAGTTCGCAGGTCCCCCCCGAGATCATGGGCTGAAGGGTCACCCCGTCGATATGGGCCTCGGGCCGCTCGGCGATCACCCGCTCCATCATCTGTGCGTAGGCCTGCTCCAGGCCGTCCCGGTCCGCGATGTTCAGCACCACCCCGCCCACATCGGATTTGTGGCTGATATCCCGGGAATTGATCTTCATCACCAGGGGGTAGCCCACCTTGTCCGCCGCGGCCAGAACCCCGGCGAGGTCGGCCGCCGGCTCCACCGGATTGACGGGAATGCCGTACAGGGAAATCAGGGCCTTGGACTCGCCTTCGGTGAGCACGCAGGGATCACGCACCAGCCCGTTCCGGATCAGGGTCTCTGCCTCGGCCTTGCGATCGCTCAGGGTCAGGTCCAAGGCCGGAGGGATTTCCTGGAGAAGCTCAAGATTGCGCGAATAGCGGTTCAGATCCATGTAGGCCCGCACGGCCCGCTCGGCACTGTCAAACGTGGGAATCCCGGCCCGGTTGAACAAATCCCGGGCGATCTCCACATCCAGTCCCCCGATGAAGGCCGTAAACACGGGAAAGGTCTTTCCGTGGAGCAGGGCGATCAGCGCCTCGGCGATTTCCGACGGACGGATCATGGCCACCGGCGACAGCAGCACCAGAACCCCTTTGACCTCAGGGGCTTTCATGCAGATTTCCAAGGCGCTTTTATAACGGTGCGGGGTGGCGTCGCCCAGAATGTCCACGGGGTTCCCGTGACTCCAGTGGGCCGGCAGAACCCGGTTCAGTTCGGAAAGGGTCTCGGGGGACAACTCGACCGGCTCCATGCCGTAATCGGACAGAGCGTCGGCGGCCATGACGCCGGGGCCTCCGGCGTTGGTGATGACGGCCAGCCCCTGGCCGGCAATTTTGGGTTTTCGGGACAACAGTTCCGCACAGTCGAACAGCTCGTCGAAGGTGCCCACCCGGATCACCCCGGCCCGTTTGAAGGCCGCATCGTAGACCGCATCGGAGCCGGTCATGGCCCCGGTATGGGAAAAGGCCGCCCGGGCCCCGGCCCGGGTGCGTCCGGCCTTGAACACGATGATGGGCTTGACCCGGGCCA
The DNA here is from genome assembly GCF_054657895.1 of Desulfatiferula olefinivorans. NCBI lineage: Bacteria > Pseudomonadati > Thermodesulfobacteriota > Desulfobacteria > Desulfobacterales > Desulfobacteraceae > Desulfatiferula > Desulfatiferula olefinivorans. The sequence goes on from NZ_BAAHXV010000011.1 coordinate 110,316, forward strand.
CGGCCCGTGCGGCACTCATGAAGTTCCTGAAACGGTTTAAGTTTTCGATGTACATGACGATGCTCGACACCTCGGGATCGGCTCCCACATAGTCGATCATGTCGCCGAATTCCACATCGAGCATGGAGCCCAGGCTGACAAAATACCGGAATCCCATGTGCTCTTTAGCCCCCAGATCCAGGACCGAGGTGCAGATGGCCCCGCTCTGGGAAATGAAGGCCATTTTCCCGGCGATGGGGTTGTGGCCGGCAAAGTTGGCGTTCAGATGATGTTCGGCGGCATAGATGCCCAGACAGTTGGGCCCGATAACCCGTATGTTCCGGTTTTTCGCTTCACGCCGGATCTGGGCTTCGATCTGAAGACCGGACTCACCGGTTTCCTTGCCCCCGGCGGAAATGATCACCGCACCGCCCACACCGGCCTCGCCGCACTCCCTGATAATCTGGGGTACTGTGGCGATGGGCGTGACAATGACCGCAAGATCCACGGGCCGGCCGATGTCGGACACCGATTCGAAGGCGGTTTCATTCCAGACGCTGCGGTGCCGGGCGTTGACCGGATAGATCGGTCCCTCGTACCCCCCCTGGATCAGGTTCCGGTAAATGGCGTAGCCTACCGAGCCCTCACGGTTGCTGGCACCAACAACGGCCACAGACCGGGGTTTGAAGATTTTGTCCATGTATTCGATGCCCATAACTCCTCCTTGTCTGAACGGCCTTCGGCCCCGGAACCCCGGGAGTCGGGCGTTCGCTTCACTGAGACGGCGGGACGGATCAAATAATGACGGCTTCGTCATGTGATGACGTTATGCGAGTTCATCAAATAATCCAGACGGCGATGGATTCGGCGACCTGGACCACTTTTTTGCCCACCCGTCCCATGAAAAATTCCTCCACAGCCGAATTTCCCCGCCGGCCCAGAACCAGCGTGCCGCAGTCCTGGGCCGCGGCCATGTCGAGGAGGGCCCGTGATCGGCTGGCGCTGCGGTTGATCATCGACCAGCGAACCTTCGAGGGCTGAAAACCCTTCGAAACGAAGACCCCGCAGGCTTTGTTGAGCAGGGGTTCCATCTTTTCCCGCCGTATCTTGATCAGGGCTTCCTCCAGTTCGGGCAGATAACTGTTGTAAAAGGACGTATAAGCCTGGGAATTCTGGGCCAGGGCCAGGTTGAACGAACGGATCACGTGACAGACCTGCACTTCGGCGAGGGTTTTCCGCAACAGCTCCGCCGCCGCGTCCACGGCCTTGTCCGCTCCGGCGGACCCGTCGTACCCGACCATGACCTTCAGCCATTCGGGTTTGCCCGCCACCATGACCAGGGGAATGTGAAAGGTGCGGGTCAGGAGCTTGCTGGTCACGGTACCTGTGAGGCTGTCGGACAGGCGGTTGGATCCGGATTTTCCCGTGACCAGAAGATCGTAGCCCTTGTGGGATTCCGCCAGGATATCCCGGGTGATGCCCTTCTCCAGGGGCTGTTTGACGATCCGCACCCGGGTTTCGGGAAAATCCCGGTTCAGAAACAGCTGCCGGGCGGCGTCGAGATTGTCGTCGATGCTGCGCTTCTGGACATGCATCCAGTCGGAAAAATGGGAGGTGCCGGAAAGATCCGGTATCTCACCGTCGTCGAAAAAGATATCCAGCATATCGCTCTCCACATGAAAGAGCGTCACATCGCTTTCCAGGGGATGAATCATGGCGCTGATGTAATCCGCCGCATCGACGGACTGCCGGGAATGATCCACGGTGACCAGAATATTTTTTCGTTTGGGTTTCATGGCGACCTCCTTGTGAAACGGTCTGTCGGTTTACATGTGAATCAGGATTGATGAACTCATAAAAAGTCATCACATGACGGCAAAGAAAAAAGTTCGAGCTTGCGGCGTCGCGAATCCCGAGGAATGAGGCGTACTGAGGGTACGCCGCAGTAACGAGGGATGAAGCGCAACGCAGAAATCGGACGTTTTTCGAAGCCGTCAGGATTCTCTGACATAGTCCCCCGGCGCGTCGGCTAGACCGGCCGGAAGCAAAGGGGGAGCCGCTTGCCCGCCCGAGTGCGCGGCCAGAAAGTCCTGAAAGGGCAGCCACCAGGAGCCCTCGATTACCTTCGCGGTTTCCAAAAAGGTCAGGGGATCCAGATAGGTTTCCCCTTCCCTCCGGGTGGTCATCTGATAGCGGCGGTTCCGATGCCCCGGTTCACTGATGATGCCCGCGTTGTGCCCCCCGTTTGTCAGCACGAAGGTCACGCTTTCCGCGTCGGAGGGCAGCAGGAATTTGTAGACGGACATCCAGGGCGCCACATGATCTTTTTTTGTTGCCACCAGAAACACGGGGGCGTGGATGTTGCTCAGGGCGACGGGGACCCCGGCCACCCGATAGCGGCCCTCGAACAGATCGTTCTTGAGGAAAAGCGACCTTAAATACTCACTGTGCATGGCATAGGGCATCCGCGTTGCGTCGGCGTTCCAGGCCATCAGATCGGTGACGGGGGTCCGCTCGCCCTTCAGATAATTGGTGATGATGTCGGACCAGATCAGCTCGTTGGCCCGGAGCATCCGAAAGGCTCCGGCCATCTGATCGGTCTTCAGATAATCCTGGCTGTTCATCAGGTCGTCCAGCCAGGCGACCTGGCTGTCGTCGATGAACAGGGTCAGCTCGCCGGCATCCGTGAAATCGGTCTGGGCCGCCAGGAGGGTGACGGTCTGCATCACCTCTTTCCCCTGCCCCGCCAGCCAGGCCACGGCGATGGCCAGCAGGGTCCCGCCCAGGCAATAGCCCACGCTGTGGATCTTCCGCCCCGGAACCAGGGTCGAGATCACGTCAAGGGCCGCAACGATTCCCAGGTTCAGGTAATCGGCCATCCCCAAGTCCCGCTCGTCCACCCCAGGATTTTTCCAGGAGATCATGAACACCGTGTGCCCGTTCTCGACCAGAAAGCGAACCAGTGAATTTTCCTTTGATAAATCAAGAATATAATACTTCATAATCCAGGCAGGCACAATCAAAACGGGCTCGGCGTGGACCGTTTTTGTCGTCGGCGTATAACAGATCAGTTCGATCAGACGGTTTTTGAACACCACCTTGCCCGGGGTGGCGGCCACGTTGACTCCGGGCCGGTATGCCTCGGCCCCCGCCCTTTTTTCCTTCCGAAGCCTGCGGGTCATATCCTCCAGGGCATTCATGGACCCGCGAATCAGGTTTTCTCCCCGCCGTTCTACCGTCAGGGCGAGGATTTCGGGGTTGGTCAACAAAAAATTCGACGGGGCCAGGGCCTGGACCACCTGACTGACGATGAACGACACCAGCTGCTCGTGATGATGATTCACCCCGCTAACATCGGTCGTCATCCGGTTGAAGAGGCGCTCGGAGGCCAGATACCCCTTGTGCATCAGGGAGAAGGGGAAAACCTGCCACCCTTCGTCCGAAAACCGGGGATCGGGCGGACAGGGCTCTGCGTCGGCACCCATGGGCCAGAGATCCCCCGTCAGCTTGACCGTCTCACTGATCCACGCACGCAGGGTGTCGACCTGCTTTTCCGGCGAATTCAGATAATGGCAGCCCCAGTCCGCAAAGGCCAGAAACAGGGCCGTGGGAGAGAGATTCATGAAAAAACGGCCCTGCCAGGCATGAAGAATGCTGTCAAGTCCCTTGTCTTTTCCGTTGTCTGAAGGCATGATCCGTCACTCCTCGAAGGTCAGGCGGTTTTCATCTGCCGGGGGCCCGCAGCAGGTCCGCTCGTCCCTGCCTGGGCGGATTTCCGGGCTTTCGCCTTTTTCGTCACATCCTTGAGCACCACGCGGCCCTGGGCGTCCCGCTCCTTGAGCCAGGAAACGATGGCCGGTGCGAAGGCGCTCTGGCATTTCGAACTCACATAAATACCGATATGGCCCGTATCCAGACACAAATCGCTCACATCGGAAGAGCCCACCGCCCCGGTGAGACGGTCGGCCGCCGCCGGGGGCACCAGATGGTCGTACTTCGCGTAGATGTTCAGAAGGGGCATGGTGATGTTTCTCAGATCGATCAGCCGGTCTCCGATTTTCATGCGGTTCTGAATAAGCAGGTTGTTCTGGTAACAGTCCTTGATAAACTGCCGGAAGGTTTCACCGGGCATGTCCGGGCTGTCGAAAATCCATTTTTCCATACGGATGAAATTTTCCACAAAGGTCTTGTCGTCAAGATTTTCCAGCAGATTCTTGTATTTGTCGATCATCAGCCGGGGCGGATTCAGAAGCAGAAACCCGAAATTCATCAGATCTCCCGGAATATTGCCGAAGCCGTCGGTGAAGGCGTCCACGTTGATATCCTTCATCCATACATGGAGCAGTCCGTCGTCATGATCGAAGCTCGACGGCGTCACCGTGGTGATCAGGTTCCGGACCTTTTCCGGATACAGGGACGCGTACATCAGGCAGAAGGTGCCCCCCATGCAGATGCCCATCATGTTCAACGACGGGATGCCCCGGCTTTCGAGAATGTGATCCACCACATTGTTCATGTACCCGCACACATGGTCCTCGATGGTCAGAAACCGGTCGTTCCAGCTGGGGTAGCCCCATTCCAGAAGATACACGTCCATGCCTTCGTTGAGCAGACTGCGAATCACGCTGCGCTCGGGCTGGATGTCCAGCATGGTCTCCCGATTGATCAGGGCGTAGATGATCAACAGCGGGGCCCGGGTTCCCGCCGAGCCGTTCTCCGGCGTGTAGTGTTTGAGTACGATCCGGTCTTCCGTGTAGACCGTTTCAGAGGGGGTCGAGGCGATGCCCGTATCCAGGGATCCCAGCATGGTCTGGGTTGAATCCAGGGAATAGTCCAGCGTCTTTTTCATGGTTTTCAGCGTGTCATCGAAGAGTCGGTTGAGCGGATGATCACTGGCGAACATGGGTTTCTCCTTTCCGGCTGTGCAAACCATTTGGGTCTAACCGATTTATTTTTCCTGCTGCTGCATTTTTTTGATCTGCGCGTCCATGGCCTTGATTTTCTTCTTGAGTTCATACACATTCCTGGACAGCTCCTCCACCTCCCGGCCGCAGGGGAGCCCGGACAGATGAATCAGGTCCAGCATCAACTCCCGCCCGGCGGCCCTGAATTCACTCATGGCGCTGATGGTCCTGGCCAGAACGGTTTTGTAGCGATCCGTCTTGAACAGGGCCTGATACTCGTCTTCGAGGATGTGCAGCCATCTCTCGTAGATTTTCTGAATATCCTGCGGCGATTTCACGGCTTCGGCCTGTTTGACGATCTCTTTGAGGGTCATCCGGGTGGCCTCTTCCAGGGGCACACAGGTACAGGCCACAAATTCCTGGGCCGCCGTGTGAAACCCCGTCAACTTGTCCAGAGCCCGGTTGATTTTCTCCTGATAGGGCCGGGTGATCCCCACCGGAGGAATCTCCAGAAGCTTCTTCATGATCCGGGCCGGTATTTCGGAGATGTTTTCCGTGAAGGGCCCGCCGTCGGCGTCGAGGCCGGGCATCAGCATCCCGGCGATTTCAAGCATGCCCCGGGTCGTGTTCCGGGCCGCCTCGGCCAGATCGGACATCCCTTCCGGGTAAACGAACATCGCCATGGGATGCTGCTCACCCAGGCTGTCGGTCATGGTTTTCACCATCCGGTCCACCGCGTCTTTCTGGAAGGCGCCGATCGCCCCCATCATCTCTGTCCAACCCGAAAAAACTGCATCATTTGTGTCCATAATTTACCTCGTCGTTGGAAATGGGCCCGGGTAGACCGGCCCCTGGTATTGACCGCGTAACACACTCCTGCCAATTGCACTGACCGTGCCACGGGCCGACATCATCGTATTCAACTGATTTGACAAGGCTTTCATCGAATCAGCCGAGACAGGGCTCCACCGGCCTGTCCAACTCTTTTACACGCTGGAAAGGCTTCGCGGGCGAGTCGACCCCGTTTTTTTCGTTTCGGTCAAATCCGCGGGCCGGCCGTTTACACCATGTAAAGGAAGCGGACAGGCCTTTGCCGGTTTCAATCCCCGGCAAAGGCCGTCCAAAACCCGGACCGCTGCCTTGAACCGGCGCAGGCTCCGGCGCCTGCCCCCGTCCCTGTGGGTTTTACCGGATCGACGCCCTGCCGTGGCACGGTCGTTGCTATTTTTCCGCTCAGACGTTTCAGGGCCGCCAGGGTTTCATTTAAGGCTGAAAGGAGCAGATCATGGCGTTGAATTTCAAAATCAACACACAAAGGAAGGACAAAGGTCGGATTGAGATTCATATGTCGGGAGATTTCGACGGCATGTCCGCCTGGGAGCTGATACACAAAATGACTGAATATTCGGGGACCTGTGATTTGATTGAGGTCAATACCAACGGACTCAGGGAGCTTGTGCCCTTCGGCCGGAAGGTGTTCACCACCAACGCCGCGCCGCTGTCCAAGTCTCCGTCCCGGTATGTGATCACCGGGCCCATGGCCTCGTTTTTTTCCGAGTCCGGACCGTTTGGGCCGATGAGGGTATGACCATGAAACGGCTTGTGGTTGTCGAACGCAATCCCCACATCCGGCGACTGCTGGAACGGGAATTCCTTGCCGAAGGCTATCAGGTCACGGGGGCATCCAACGAACACGATCTGATCGCCCTCCTCAACGCCGAGGGCCGGGTGGACCTCGTGATCATCGACCCCGACACCCTCGACACCCCGGACAATCCCGAGTGGGCCGTTATTCGTAATCATTATCCCGATCTGCCCGTCATTGTTCTTTATCTGGGCCTGGAACCCTGCCTTGCCTGCCCCTTCGGCGTCATCGGCGGTCAGGTCGAAAAAAACTGGGACAGCATCGGCAGACTCAAGCGCCTGTCGGCCGACATCCTCCACGAACACCATGAGAAAGCATACAGCCATGAATGATCAGATCCACAACGCGAAAAAATACGCCTCGGTACGTAAAAACATCCTGACCAGCATGATCCTCGTGCCCCTTGTTCCCTTTTTATCCTCCCTTTTCATCGGGTATTTCTACTTTGCGGCCTCGCTGGAAAAAAACACCGTCTCAGCCATGAAGCGCATCGTCTCCGACCACGGAGACATGATCCGCTCCTTTCTGGACGAACGGCGGGGGGATCTGGCCTTTATCGCGGGGTCCTATACCTTTGACGAACTGAGCCGGAAGGAAACGCTGGAATCCGTTTTCCGAAACCTTCTTGAAAAATCCCAGGCCTTCGTGGATCTGGGCGTTTTCGATGCCGGGGGCGTCCATGTGTCCTACGAGGGCCCCTTCAAGCTCACGGGCATCGACTACCATGAAACCGCCTGGTTCAAAGAGGTTCAAAGCAAGCGCTATTACATCAGCGACGTGTTTATGGGCTACCGCAACGTTCCCCATTTCATTATCGCCGTGGCCGTGGATTCGCCCCAGGGACCCTGGGTGCTTCGGGCCACCATCGATTCGGCCTTTTTCAACGATTTTGTCAAAGGGGTGCGACTGGGCCGGACCGGTGAAGCCTACCTGATCAATGCCCAAGGCCTGTTCCAGACCGATCGGCGTTCCGGCGGAATCCTGATGGACAAGGATCCGGACTTCGACCGCTACGCAACCGTTCACACCGGTGTCCGGACCCTCATCGCCGAAGACAGCACCGGACGAACCCAGGTCTACGCCACGCTCTGGCTCAAGGACAACGCCTGGCAGCTTGTGGTCAAACAGGAAAAGGACGACGCCTTTCACATGCTCCGAAGGGCCCTGACCCTGATCATCATCGTCATGACCCTGGGGGGTGCCGGGCTGGTGGTTCTGGCCTTTATCGTGACCGACCGCGTGGTGAGACGCATCGAGAAGGCCGACCGGGAAAAGGGCCGGTTGACCGAACAGCTGATCCGGGCCGGACGTTATGCCGAAATCGGCGAAATGGCCACCGGTTTCGCCCACGAGATCAACAATCCCCTGCAGATCATGAAAAGCGAGCAGTCCCTGCTGACCCTTCTGTTCGACGATCTGGCCCCCGCCGGCAGGCACATCACCGAAGCGGAACAGCGCCAGACTCTCGATGAAATCAAGGACTCGCTCGACCAGATCAGTCTTCAGATCGACCGCTGCGCCAAAATCACCGGCGCCATCCTCAAATTCGGACGTCAGGAAGAAACCCGCGTCACGCCTCTGGATGTCCGGGCATTCATGCAGGACGTCATTCACATGGTCGAAAAAAAAGCACTGGTTCACGGCATCACCATCACCCGGGATATTCCCGATTATCCCCTGATGGTCCAGGCGGACCCGGCCCAGATGCAGCAGGTGTTCCTGAACCTTTTGAACAATGCCTTCGACGCCGTGACCCAGGCCCATGGATCACGGGGAGGGAGCATCGCCGTCCGCATCCATGACCAGGCGGACACCGGCCGCGTCGAAATCGCCGTCGAAGACAACGGCACCGGCGTAAGTCCGGAATTCATGGAGAAGATCTTCTCGCCCTTCTTCACCACCAAACCCGTGGGCAAGGGCACAGGGCTGGGTCTGTCCGTCTGCTTCGGCATCATCGACACCATGGGCGGGACGATCCGGGTCCGAAATCTGGAAGGCGGCGGTGCGGGGTTTACCGTGGACCTGCCTGCGTCGGGCTCTGTTTGAGACTGCGTTTCATACCTTTTGTATAAACTTGTAAAGGCTTGTAAATACTTGCTTGACCCCACGAAAGGCCCGTGCTATGAATAAATCATTTTTAATCAAAACATAATCAACAGCCGACCGGTTCACGGTGCGCCCGATCGGCTGACGATGGCCTGAAACCCATCGTCACCCCCTTGAGGAGAGGCTCCATGGCCCGGATCGACACCAGACTCGATAAAGATAACGACCTGAAAATTCACCATGTTCATGGGCCGGTCGATGGCGATGACATCATTGACGCCATTCGGCGGGACCTTGACGGTTTACGGACTTCCAAGGTGATCTGGGATTTCTCGGACGCGGACATGGAGAGATTCAACATTGAAAAAATGCGACAAGTGCTGGCCGTGGGCAAGGTCCTGGCCGAAGCCCGGCAGTCAGGCAAAACGGCCATCGTGGTGCCCCAGGATCTGTCTTTCGGCATGGGACGGATGTATGAAACCATGACGGAGATTGAGAGCTTCGCCACCACCAACCGGTCCTTCCGAAGCCTGGACGCGGCCAAAGACTGGCTGGGTATTCCGCCTGAACGGTCCTGAAGCCACCATGACCGACCACCCCGCCCTGACCATACCCCGGATCGACCACCGGCACGCCCTGACCGATCCGTTTGACCAGGGCATCTGGGCCGGCGTTCCTGCGCAGACCCTGGACTTTTACATGGGTGATCCGCCCCGACACCGCCCCCTCACACGGTTCAAGATCGCCTGGGACACCGATATGGTCCTGATCGCGTTCGAGGTTCACGACCGCTACGTGCTGGCGCGCGGCCGGTCATACCAGGCTCCGGTCTGCCGGGACAGCTGCGTGGAATTTTTCTTCACTCCCGGCAGCCGAAGGGACACGGGGTATTTCAATCTGGAAATCAACTGCGGGGGAACAGGCCTCTTCGAGTTTCATCCGGATCAGGCGCCCCCCCTTTCCATGCCCCGGGAGGCCTTTGACCGGATCGGCATCCGACCGGAGCTGCCCGCCGTCATCGATCCGGAAATCCCCGATCCGCTGACCTGGCGTCTGACCGCCCTGCTTCCCGTAGACATTCTCAGGCCTTACGGCCCGGTAACGCCCCCCCGGCCCGGCGCGGTCTGGCGGGGCAATATCTACAAATGCGCGGACCACAGTTCCCACCCCCACTGGCTGACCTGGGCCCCGGTCCTTTTCCCCCGGCCCCGGTTCCATCTCCCCCAATGGTTCGGCGACCTTGTGTTCGCATGACAGGCGGCGTGCCCTCAGTCTTCCAGATCGGGATAATATTTTTCAAGGCAGGCATCGCAGATAGCATGGCTGAACTGGGCATCCGAATGCTGTGCGATGTACTTTTCAAGCTGGTTCCAATACCCCTTGTCGTCGCGGATCTCTTTGCAGTGCATGCAGATCGGAATAATACCCCTCAGGGTCTTGATATCGGCCAGAGCCCGTGACAGCGCATCGGTTTTTTCCTGAAGCAGATCGATATACCGGCTGTTTTCAAGGGCGATGGCGGCCAGGTCGCCGAAGACCGACGCGATCACGGCATCGTCATCGGTAAAATCCGAGGGTTTGTTGGCCAGACCGATGATCCCGACGGTCCTGCCGTCCAGATTGAGGGGTGCAAACAGCACATTGTGCATGGCCACATGCCCGGACGGCAGATAATCGACGTGGGAACTGTTCATAAAATCGTTCTCGTACACCGCCCGGTGGGAGTCGTAGGCCAGGGAACGCAAGCCCCGGATGGGCATGGGCAGGCTCGGATCGACGGTGCAGGGAAGGCCGCCCGCCTCGAGAAACAGAACCTCGTTCTCATGCCCGTCATCGCTCAACAGCGCCACATAGCCGGACTGGGCTCCGGTCATCTCCCGGCAGCAATCAAAAATCGCCCGGGCGGATTCCGGAAAATTCTTTTTCTCGAGAATCACCCGCGCCCCTCGCACCATGGCATTCACCACGGCCCTGAGTTGTGATTCGCTCATAAAAAACACCCCCATCGCCCCCTCGTCAAAAAGGGGCGGCAGCTGTTTCCTGTTAGGACACCGCCCATGCCTGAGGCGTGGCGACGTCGATCTCACGGGCATATAGTTTAAAACGAATTCTCTGAGAAATCAATACAGTCAAAAAACGGGCCGCCACACACCGTCATCGTCCCTGGGCCGATTCGTCCTCCGGAGGCCAGACCAGGGCTGAGGGTTTCATGCGGATTTCCTGAAAAAGGGCCCGAAAAAGCAGGCGCACACTGCTGATCCGGACGCCCCGCGCCCTCAGGGCCACAAACAGCGCCAGGGAAAAACTGACCATCAGATTGGCCAGACCGATCAGCATCACGCAGGCAAACAGCACGGCAAACCCGGAGGGATCCGTCACCGGGGCATAGCCGAGGTTGGCCGAGGAAAACGCCACATGGCGGATATCCAGGGGAAGTCCCACCAGATCCCCCGCATACCCCGTGGCACCAAGCATGCATCCGAAAAGAAAATTTCCGGCGATGGAGCCGGAATGCTCCGCCAGATAATGACCGATGCGGACCCGCCATGATGAGGGAAGAATCCTCCGGATCAGCGGGTGGTACCGAAACCTTTCGGCCACCGACAGATAGGCCGCCCGGTTGTCGAAAAAACCCGCGATCAGCCCCGACAGAAACAGCCACACCCCGGCGATGGCCGCATGGAAAAGCGCCAGGCCCGCAAAGGGCTGAAGGGCATAGTGCTGATAGTTCCGCTGGGCTTCGCTCAGCAGCGTCTGACCGGTCAGATAACGGTAGCCTTCCCCGACACAAAGGGCCACCACAAGGGCCACCGACACATTGCCCACGATGGCGATAAACTGGGACCGGCTGACCTGGACCAGCAGGCGGGCGAGCAGGCGGGGGTTGGCGCCGCCGCGGCCTTCCTTCTCCACGGCTCCGGCAAAGCGGGCCGCCGTCATGGCCGGCTGCTTGGTGGCGATGGTAAAGCCCAGAAGGTGCACCAGGACAAACCCCAGCCCATAAATCAGACAGTAAAGCAGGGTTTCGAGGGCCGGATCGAATCCCACCGTTCCGACCTTGATCTTGATCAGGGCCAGAAGGGGAATGATCAGCCCTGCGCCTGCGGCGGATCGGAACATGGCCGCATACTCTTTCCGGTCACGGGTCACGTAATGTTCCCCATGGTCACTGACGTTTTCCGTCACCGTCCGTGACAACAGGCGAATGTTCTGACGCCAGAGATCCCGGATGCTGTTGCGCCGGCTGGTGGCCGCAACCAGTTCCCGGAACAGGCCGCAGGCGCTTTCGAGGCTTCGTGTGCCTTGGGACACATCGACGATATCAAGCAGAACGCCGATACGCCGCAAGGTCTGCTCCAGACGTTCCAGAAGATAAGTGGTGGCGATGGAGGTCCCCCGGGAGACGGCCCGTCGCCGGAAAAAAAGGATTTCCCGGTTGCACTGGTCGAGAAGCACCCGGGCGTGGGCGTCGTCCTTGTCCATGGACGTCTCCCCGGCCAGCCAGGCTTCGCAGGCCCTGACAAAGCCGCTCATTTCACGCTGAAAGCCGATAAAGGGGGAATCCCTCGACATCAGCCGGGGTTCAAGGCGCACCAGATCGGGCTCCAGTTCCTCGGCCGCCACCCAGATCGACAGCATTTCAAGGGCGTAGATGATCTCATCGAGGGCCAGGATCAGCGGGGATCGCCAGTCATTATCCGGCGGCTGCCAGAGCGTCGTAAACAGGGAGAGCCAGGCGTTATCGGAAACCGATGACACCCAGACCCCATCGTCGTCATGGGTGAACACAAGCTCCAGCATATCGGACAGATCATGGGGGTCTTTGGGCGGCGGATTGATCCGTTCATACAGCCGCCGGGCCAGCTCGGTGTGAAAGCCCTTTCGCGGCAGAATCCCCACCGAGGTCAGGGCGGGGAAGAATTCCGCCTTGTCAAGCCAGACCCTGAGCCGTTCAGACACCCGCCCGCGCAGGGTCCCGCGGGCCTTGAGCGCGGTGCACAACTCCCTGATCCGTCCCTCCGCCTCACTGCCGGCCTGATCGGAACCCGGCGCCGCAGGTCGCACCCACCGGACCACCTCGAGCAGCAGCCCGAGAACACTGATGTCCGGATCAGCCTCCAGGCGATCAAGAAGAGAATCAACATCGATTGGTCTGCGAGAAAACGGCGTCATGGCTTCATATTTTCAGGGTATCGTTCAATGTCATTGACTTAAGATCCTTATGGGCACACTGCGCTTTGCCCATCCTACGGGCGACACAATGCATGATGGGCAAAACAACGCGTGCCCATCATGTGAAGCGGCGGCTTCTTTCTTCACGTTAATATCATTGATGAACTCGTAAAAAGTCATCACATGACGGCAAAGAAAAACGTTCGAGCTTACGGCGTCGCGAATCCCGAGGAATGAGGCGTACTAAAGGTACGCCGCAGTGACGAGGGATGAAGCGCAACGCATAAGATCGGACGTTTTACGAAGCCGTCATCATTGGCTATCGGCATCAGGATGTCAACGAAGCAGATCTGTCTTTCCGGTTTTCGTAAACGGGAAGGTCGTGAGCCCCGCCTTGGGGATGTCAAAGGCCATGCTTCCGGTCAGTTCGTAATCAATGGCCCCCTTGGAAAACAGGGCCATGGCGCTTTTGCCCAGGGTCAGAAAGTCGATGGACACCGGCACCGAAACGGTTTGCGCCATCGCGTCCCCGGCCAGACGGATGTTTTCGCTCTGCCCCTCAAACAGACGCAGGCCGCCCAGCGACACCGCATAGCTGATGCGTTTCAGATCGATCGCCGACGGGCTTTCCCGGCTGATTTCCAGTTCCATGACCAATTTGGCCCCGGTGAAACTCATGGCGGCCACGGACACGTTTTTGACCCGGACCGACGGCGGTTTGGGCAGGATGATCACATCCGTATGGTGAAAGGGCAGGGTAAAAAGACCGATCTGGAAGGTCCCGGAAATCTCATAGCTCAGACGGTCTTTCCGGAACAAATCAACAAGCGAATCGACACAGTCCATGTAGTTCACCGAAACGGGCACCGTCACGCGCCGGGACCCCATGGCCGGCAGCCCCACACCCTCCGCCTGCCGCCCCTTAACCACCGTCTTGCCCTCGACGGCCAGCACATAGGAAAACCCGTCCAGCCGCGCCCCGACGGGATTCGGATTGGCCACATCGAACGTAAACTCCAGATCCCCCTGAAACAGACTGCCTCCCGTAAGCGCAACCTTCTCCATCCTCACCGACGGCCTCTTGACCAGCCCCTGAAGCGCCTGACACCCCCACAACCCCGCCACACCCGCAAGCACCACCATACCCGCAAACAATCGCTTCATATCAGTCTCCCTGAATTCAAGCGGTTCTATCCGGCTTCCCTCAGGACTCCGCCCAACCCAACGAATACAACCCACTCTAACCCCATATCCCCCGCACCGCAATGCTTAAGTTGGCCATCAGGCACGGATTGAATCGAATACCCGGCGATAAGGTATGGTTCTTTTGCTTTCAGGTGAATAACGGGGTTTTTAGGGTAGGGCGGGAATGTGTTTCTTTGTTTGCAGGCATTACAAAGACGTTATCACTTGACAATCCAACCGACAGCTGCGGCAAGATTAAAATCCATGCCGGACGTGGGGACGACTTCATGGGCAACCGTCAGGATAGCGCCTGGGGCATACACATTGGGGAGCTGGTAGACATCCATGGAATCATTTTCCATGCCATAGACGATATCGCCATTTCGATGCTTTGACTGGGCCGCATACAAATCGCTGGGGCCGGCGAGCTGGGCCGTGGTGGCATACAAGGTATTCTCCCGGCTCAAACCGATTTGAAGCGCGTACTGGCGCCCCAGAATGTCCTGGGATGATACGAATGCCGGGGCTCCGCTTCCTCCGGTAACCAGAATGCCTGTACGATTGGCAGCCCCTGTACAGGCAGCTGCATTCGCAGCGCTCTCCGTGGCACCGTAAATGGTCATATCACTGAAAAAAGCGGCTTGAATGCTTGAAAGATTCTTAAGGTCCGAGATAGCTGATGAGTTGAACGCACGGATGCGATAAGCGGAAAACTGGGGGATGGCAATGGCGGCCAGAATGCCGATGACGGCGATCACGATCATCAACTCGATCAAAGTAAACGCCTCTTCCTGATATTGACCGGTATCGTGATCGGAACTCGTCATCGAGACCTCCCCGAATTAAAATTTTACAAATCCTGTTTGCCCCTGATATTCAAACGAGTTCCCATATGGATTCTTTGGTAGGGCATCGAGAACACCGGCATCGACCAGTGCGTCGAGACGCGCCGGATATCCGCCGAAACGATCATGGTAGACCCGTAGAGCCTTTTCAAGAACATCAACGGCCATATGGGCTTCTAGACGCGTGAGCAGCATCTCTTTTTTATCCGGGTCGGTTTCCTTCATCAGTACCATCTGAAGAAAGGCCATGGCCGTTTGATTGTTGCCGGCTTCCTGGGCCAACCGCGCGGCAAAGGTCGCCAATGGGGCGGGGGCATCCCTGACCGTCGAGGCCTCCATCAGGTATTCCGATGCCATACGATTGTCCTTCAGGAAAAAAAAATAGTCAAATCCGATGAAATAGCCGGGGATCCAGTCCCAGTAGCGGTGATTTTTAGATTCTTCAAGAAGGGAAAAAGCAAGGTCGAAGCGTTTGGCATGCCAGGCCAGGGAACCTTGAATCAGATGGCAGGACTGTTCGAAATAGGGATCGAGGGCCATGGTCTGCCGGAACAAATGACCGATGGTGTCCCACTCCGCGTCGGTGATTCGTTCCGCCTTGCCGACAATGCTGGCGGCTTCGATCAGGGTATAATCCGCAAGCAGCCCTCTGAATTCACCGGCCACGGCTTTGAGCAGGATGGGCGGAACGTGAACCGAGGCATGGTATGACCGGCTGAGCTGCACGGACCGTCGGAATTTCTGCAGGGCATGAAATGACAGACTATAGCACCCCAGAAGGGTCAGCCCCAGGAGCACAAGACCCCAGCGTCTCATGACAATTCCTTTTTGTTGAACACGATCACGGTGAGAAACAGAACGCAGCTCACATAAACGATGCCGTAAAACCCCGAAATAATCACATCCCCCAGGGGAATGGTCAAACCGTAAGCAGCGGCGGTTTTTTTGTCAAAGGCACTCAAATTGGGAAAGACCCATGACGCCAAGTCGATGATCCAGACCGTCACCCCGCCGTCCGGATAAGTCTGGCGGACCAGGGTCTTGACCAGCTCCACATTGTGGCCGATCAGATAGGTCCCCGCCGTCAAAACAAACGCGATGAACGAGCTGGTTGACACGCAGGTGAACAGCACCGAAAAGGCCGTCACGATGAGCAGGGCCATCAGGGACAAAAACACGGCATAGCTGAAAAACGTCCATGAAAAGAGGGCCGGGACATAGTGGGGGTTGAGCATCATGATGATCTTGACCGTCACCCCGGACAAAACACTCAGGATCAGGACGGACATCAGCACCAAAAGCCCCAGACCTGAAAATTTACCCAGAATATAGGCGCTCCGAGGAATGGGCCGTGCCAGAATCATGTAGACGGTAAGCTTGTCCAGATCCTTGGACAGAAGCGGCATGCCCAGAAAGAAAATGATGGCGAGCCCCGAAATGGACACGGTGGACAGCCCCACATCCACGGCCACTTTGCCCAGCTCCCGGGTGAAACTGGTGGTGATGATAAAATTCAGCGCGCACATCACCACGGCAAAAAAGAGGATGCCCAGCATCGCTCTGTTTCTCAAGCCCTCTTTAAACGTAATCCCAGCGACAATACCGATGTGTTTCATGACCGCGCCCTGTTGTCGTCTTCGACCAGTTTGACAAACGACTGTTCAATATCCCCCGTTTGCGCCTTGAGTTCGTCAATGGGGCCACAGAACAAGAGCTTCCCCTTGTTCAACACGCCCACCCTGTCGCAGAGCTTCTCCACATCACTGAGGATATGGGAGCTGAAAAAAATGGTTTTCCCTGCCCGGCGCATGTCCAGAATAACATCCGCCACCAGCTTCCGGCCCATGGGGTCCAGGCCGCTCATGGGCTCGTCCAGAATGCACAGGGCCGGGTCATGGACCATGGCCAAAGCGAGCCCCGTTCTCTGAACCATGCCTTTGGAGTAGGTTCTTAACGGCTTATGCCTGGCCTGGGTGAGTAGCATCCGGTCAAGCAGCATGTCGATACGGGCATCCAGAACGGCGCCATCCATCCCTGCAACACGACCCCCGAAACGCAAAATCTCATCGGCACTCAGGTGATCGAAGAACAAGGGGTTTTCAGGTAAAAAACCGATATTTTTCCTCACCGAAGGCTGGCAAACCGACTGCTCGTTAATCAACAAGGATCCTTTATCACAGCGAATGAAATCCATCATCATTTTGATGACTGTACTCTTCCCAGCCCCGTTGGGGCCTAAGAATCCAAAGGACTCACCCGACTCAACAGTCAAACAGAGATTTTCGACCGCAGGATTTGCTTTTCTCGACGAGAAATTTTTGTAGGATTTTGAGAGATTCAGAATTCTTATCACAGCAGATTCTCTTGGCCAGTTCGGATTGTCTACCCATGATACAGATGATCCGGTCAACCCAAGGTTGACCGGATCAAGACAGCATATCCTTTTAGATCAATTATTTTGCAACCCAACCGTTCGCAGCAGCAGCATCAAAATCATCAGTGTCTGCAACAGGTCCAATTAATGCATCAGGAAGGATAGTTCCCGGACCATAAACAGCAGGGGTAACGTTCTGGTAAGTCATCGTCACATCCGAATCAATACCATACGCTGTATTCCCCTGAATGTGCTTCGACGTTGCGGTAAAGTTATTGTTATTGGCCCCAGATGTTCCTGCTCGCATAGAATTTCCATTGCTCAAACCAATCTGGAGAGGCCTAGTCTGACCAGTACCATCGTCACCCGAAATCAATGCAAGGTTGGCTGTTGGTGCTGTAATACGCGCACCACCATTCGGTGCACCACCGGCAGCCGCGGCAAGTGTGTTATCCTCAGTACCTCCGAAAATAGTCCAATCGCTAAACAGGGTCGCTTCAGACGTCTGGAGGTTGGCCAAGTCCGTCAGAGCCGCCGAGTTGAATGCCCGAATCCGATAAGCAGAAAACTGCGGAATGGCGATGGCCGCCAGGATACCGATGATCGCGATGACGATCATGAGTTCGATCAGGGTAAAACCTTTTTCATTTCTTTTTTTGTTAAGCATGTGTTTCCTCCTCGTTTGGTTTGTTTTGTTGACCGGTATTTAACCGTAAACAAAGGCTCTTTTACCGTGAATCGCCAAGGGCAACCCGATGGTGATTACTCCCGGCTCAGCTCGTTTCAGTTGGAAAAAAGTTCTTGTTTTCGGAAAATACGTTTAAGCAGTTGAAAAATAGTACCTGAAAAACCATGGTTTCGCAACCCTTTTTAGCCGGTCTGCCGTGTTTGGTGACTAGCTGCCCTTTTAAAACATGACTGAAACGTTACCTGGGGATAATACAATAAGGGTGCCAAGGGGAAGACATGAAGCATATTATTCATTTAACCGTCCAATATCAAAGGATATATTGATATTTCATTCCTCTGACAAAAACGATGGGCTGGATTTACGGGGCGATGGTTGAACAAATTTCGGTCGACGAGTTGCCGTAAATTGTCACCCCTTAATGTCTGCTGAAAAAAAATCTGGGGGCTCGGTGTCCCGGTGATGGGCACGCTGCGCTTTGCCCATCCTACGGGCTCACGTGCGGTGCGGGTGGTGCAGACAATTCCCGGCGAACGTCAAAAAGGCTTTGCAGGAGCGGGTCATGCCCGCCGACCGTCCCCTCGCCTTCGGGCTTTCGGGCGGTAGGATGGGCAAAGCAACGCGTGCCCATCAGGGTCATGAACTCAGTGTCGTTGTGAGAGACCCATCCCGGCAACAGAGCCGGTCACCGTTTTTTCCATTCAAAGAACAGGGAACCCAGGGCCAGGAAGACCAGGGACATGGCAAGAAGCGCGGAAAGGTGGGGGCGGATGTCGGCAAAACCGGCGCCGTCGTTGATGATCAGGCGGGCGGCGTCGATCAGGTGGGTCAGGGGGAAACTCTGGGCCAGGGCCTTGACCCAGGGTTTGGCCCCTTCCAGGGAGAACCAGACACCGGACAGAAACATCATGGGCCAGGACAATAGGTTCAGAAGGCCGCCTGCCAGCTCTTCGCTGCTGATCCGGGCCGCCACCAGAAGCCCCAGGGCGATCATGGAAAAGGCCCCCAGGACAAAGACCAGAAGAAGAAGCAACGACGAGCCCCGGCAGGTGAACCCGAACAGCCGCAAACAGCCGACGTAAACGATGGCCGTGGTAATCAGCATGGCCACAATGCGGGACAGAATCTGACTAATTAGAAATTCGGCGGCCCGCATGGGAGTGGCGGACAGGCGTTTGAGCACGCCGTTTTTCCGGTAGCGCACCACCACGTAGCCCACGCCGTACAGGCCGTTGAACATCATGTTCATGCCCAGAACCCCCGGAAACAACCATTCGACGTAGGGGATTTCCCGCCCCGTCACCACCCGTTTCGTGAATTCACCCCGGGCCTCGGTTCCCTGATCGTAGAGCAAAAGCCGCTCAACCATATAGGACCCCGGGGAGGTTTCGCTGATCCAGTAGTCGCCGGTGCGGGCGTCGAGCACCATGTCCAGGCCATGGTGACGCAGGGTGTCGATGGCGGCCTCGATGTCGGGCATGGCGATCAGGTCCACATAAGGGCTTTGCCGAAATGCGGCAAGACGAGGGGAAAGGGATTCGGAGACCGGATCGCCCGACCCGATCAGGCCCACCTTGTAGGCGCCGGCCGAGGGTTCGTTGAACATCAGGGCGAAGCCCGCGATGACCAGAAAGGGAAACAGAATGCTCCATCCCAGGGCCGACCGGTCCCGGTAAAACTCCCTGTTCCGCGCCATGAAAAGCGCCCAGATCCGAATGATCACCGCCCTCTCCTCCTGTAATGATTCGCGTTCATGTCAGTCCCTCAGGGCGTGGCCGGTCAGTTTAAGAAAGAGATCGTCGAGGTTCCTGGGCCGGACCGTCATCCCTTTAAGATCGACATGCCGCGCCATCAGGTCCCGCAGGCAGGCCTCCACATCCTGGGTCTGGATCTCGACGGAGGTATCCCTCAGCCGAAACCAGGGAAAGGCGAGATCCGCCAGAAGGTTTTCGTCCACCGTGGACGGCAGGATCAGCGATGATCCCGCCAGATGCTCGTCCAGAAGATCCTGCGGCGACCCCTCGGCGATGAAACGCCCGTGGTCCATGATGGCGATGGTGTCGCAAAGAAGCTGGGCCTCGTCCATGTAGTGGGTGGTCAGCACAATGCTGATGTTCCTGGCCTTGAGTTGAAAGACGATGTCCCAGAGATGACGCCGGGCCTGGGGATCGAGACCCGTGGTGGGCTCGTCCAGAAAGATCAGTTCCGGATCATGGGCCATGGCCATGGCCAGCAGCAGCCGCTGTTTCTGGCCGCCGGAAATCTTGCGGTTGTCCTTGCGGAGGATGTCTTCGAGCTTGCACAGGCCGATCAGCTGGTCGAGGTCCATCTTTTTCCGGTACAGGTTTCGGAAGGTCTGAAGGGTTTCCTTGACCGTCAGATAATGGGGCAGCTCGGTGTTCTGGAACTGAATGCCCACCTCTTCATAAAACCGGCGGTCGCGGATTCTCCCCTTATAAAGGATGTCTCCGGCATCGGGCGAGAGAAGGCCCTCGATCATTTCGATGGTGGTGGTCTTCCCCGCACCGTTGGGTCCCAAAAGGCCGTAACAGACGCCCGTGTCGATGGTGAAACTCACACGATCCACGGCTTTGACGTTGCCGAAGGTCTTGACAAGCCCCCGGATGTCCAGGATCGGTTGACGGTGGTGAGGATCGGCCATGGTCGTTTACTCGGCGATTTTCTGTGTGCGCAGATGAATGTAAAAGTCGCGAACCATCACATAGGGGTCCAGAGACGCCGCCTTGACGGCCTCGTAATCGCCCAGGCGGAAGGTGGTGGCGTTGACCAGCTCCAGGGCGCTCAGGCCATAGGCCAGTTCATTGGGCCGGACGTAATACATGGGATCCAGAAACATGTCGCCCACCCGTCCCACCGTGTCCCTGAGGGTGGACGGTCCCAGAAAGGGCCAGACGATGTAGCAGCCGTTGCCGATACCGTAAACCCCCAGGGTCTGGCCCAGATCCTCCTCGTAGGGCTTCAGGTTCAGCCAGTGATCGGCGGGATCCCAGAGACCGGCCACCCCCACGGTGGTGTTGACCACAAAACGGGTGAGTTCGATCCCGGCCCCCTTGATTTTTCCCTGGAGAACATTGCCGACAAAGCGGATGGGCACGGCAAGGTTGTGAAAGGCGTTTTTCACCCCCGTTCGGAAAAACGAGGGCGTCACGGCCCGGTACCCCCGGGCCAGGGGCTTGAGGCACCAGAAATACAGTTTGTCATTGACGACAAACATGGCCCGGTTAAACGGAGCCAGAGGGTCGGCAACCAGGGGTTCGGGCATCACGGCCGACGCATCGTCCCCGTCCTCGAAAAAATCATCATCACCCTGTTCGTCAAAAAAGGGGTCGTCGTCCGCGACCATCGGTTCGGGGGCGACGGCCGTCGTCCCGTCGACCGTTTTCGAAGACGGCGGCGTGAGGGCTTCCGGTCCGGCGGTTCCGCTTCTGCCGTGGGCGCACCCCCCAAAAAGGCTGAACACCATCAGGGCCGCGAGGAACAGCTTAAGATTTCGCATTCTTGGCGGCTTCATGGTCGGCAATTTTCTGTTTGAGCATGTTGATCAACGCATCGGGTGTGTTGTTGATCAAAATGGTTTTGTATTCCGTTCGAAACGCCGACACAAGGCTGCGGCCCTCCACCTTGACATCGTAGACTTTCCATCCCTTGCCCGCATTGAGGAACATATAATCGATGGGGGTTTTACCATTGACGATGCTTGGAACCTGCGCCCGTTTGATGCCTTTTTTGGTTTCCAGGATTTCAGCGGGTTTGAGCTCGATGGCCACATCCACGTTATTGAAATCCACACGGTCCAGATAATTGTTGCCCAGATGCCGTGTAAACACGTCTCGGAATTCGTCTTGTTGGGCCTTGGTAAAACGCCGGTCGGCATAATCCCCCAGATTGGCCTTCGAATCATGGGCGAAGGGCCCCAGGGTGAATTCCGTGATTTTCTCGAAATCAAAAATATCCGGCACCATGGCCCAGATCTCGTCACGTTTCTTGGCGTCGCTGATGTCGGGATTCTTGGCGATGGCCATCGCCTTGTCCATGGTGCTTTTGATCAGACGATCCACCTCGGCCCCATCGTCGGCCCCTGCGGGGAATGCGACCGCCATAAACCCGCATGCACACAGGATCAGACATAACACGCTTTTCATGCCACCCTCTCTTATTCCTGTCCCTTATTTCCGGTACCGCCGAACACATACTTGCTGACCAGATCCTCGATATCCAGCGCCGGTTCGGTTTCGGTGATCATGCCGCCGTCGTCTAACATCTCTCCCGACCCGCCCGGCGTGATCATGATGAACTTGTCGCCGATGAGCCCCGAGGTTTTGACCGATGCAATGGCATCGTCTTCAAGTTCCACCCCTTTTTCGATCTTGAGCCTTACCTTGGCGATCTTGATCACCGGCTCCAGGGTGATTTCCTCCACCTGGCCGACACGGACGCCTGCAATCTCCACGTTGGAACCGGGTTTAAGGCCGGTGGCCGAGGTAAACCGGGCGTAGAGAGTATAGTGATTGTCACCGAGTATCTCCATCTTTCCCAGTTTGACGGTCAAATATCCCACGCACAAAAGACCGATAATCACGAACAAACCCACGGTCATTTCAAGGGACGATCGTTTCATGACTCCTCCGCTTAACGTCAAAAAAATGTTGGTGCGTCATCACGCCGGCCCATCGTCTCCGGACGGCTCACCCTGCACACGGTTCAGGGGATGAATAAAATAATGGATTCGCGGGTCCGTCTGTTTTTCAATTTCTTCCGGCGTTCCTTCGAATATGATCCGCCCCTCGCTGAGCATGGCCACACGCTGACTGAAGGCGAAGACTTCCGGAATCTCATGGCTGACCACCACCCCCGTGAACCCGAACCGTTTCTGGTAATCGGAAATCATGTCGTGAACCGCCTGTTTCCGGATGGGGTCCAGCCCCGTGGTGGGCTCGTCGAACAGCACGATTTCCGGATCGGTCACCAGGGCCCGGGCCAGGGCCACCCGTTTTTTCATCCCCCCGGACAACTGACCGGGATATTTGGACTCGATGCCTTCGATATCGAGCTGGGCCATGCGGCTCTCCACCTTTTCCCGGATCACCCGTTTGGTCAGCCTGGACCCTTCGCGAAGCGGCAGGGCGATGTTGTCAAACACGGTCATGGAATCAAACAGGGCCGAATCCTGGAACATGTAGCTGAAGCGCTCACGCAGGGCCTTCTGTTCACGATGATTCCGGGCCGTCAGGGTTTTGCCGTCGAAATAGATGGTACCCGAATCCGGTTTGACCAGACCGATGATGTGCTTGAGAAGGACGCTTTTTCCCCCGCCGCTCTTGCCGATCACCGTGGTGATTTCACCCTTGTGAATCGACAGGTTCAGCCGGTCGAGAACCCGGTTGTCGCCAAAGCTCTTGCACACATTCTCGAATCGGATCAGCGGCTTTTCCATAATATCCTACAAAAGAAACGATGTTAGCACATAATCGACGATCAGAACGATCACACAGGACTGGACCACGGCCGTCGTGGTCGAGAGGCTGACCCCTTTGGCGCCGAAACTTTCCTGCCTCAGATGGGTGTAATACCCATGGAAGCAGCAGACGGTAATGACGGTCAGACCGAAAAACACCGACTTGATGAAGCCCTCGTTCACATCGGACATCTGAACGCTGGCCTGGACCCGGTAAAAATAAATGCCCGGACTCATGCCCAAAAGCTTGGACCCGGTCAGGTAGCCCCCGAAAATCCCCACCACATCGAACAGGGCCGTCAGCAGGGGGAAACACAAAAGACCGGCCACCAGGCGGGGGCTGACCAGAAAGCGTACGGGGTTGATATTCATGGTTTTCAACGCGTCGATCTGCTCGGAAATGCGCATGATGCCGATCTCGGCCGCCATGGCCGATCCGGCCCGGGCGATGATCATGATGGCCGTCAGCGTGGGCCCGAGCTCCTTGATCAGGGTCAGGGCCACGGCGGACCCCAGAAGCCCCTCGGAGCCGAATTTGGACAAGGTGTAGTAGCCCTGAAGCCCCAGAACCATGCCGGTGAAGGCGCCGGTCAGGCAGATGACCACCACCGATTTCATCCCGATGAAATACATCTGCTCCAGAGTGCGCCGGTACTGAACGGGCAGGGAAAACACATAAAAGACGCTGCGCAGAAAAAAAATCCCGGCCCGGCCCAGGGTGCCGATCAGAGAAAGGGTGGTGCGGCCCGTGGTTCTCACCAGGCTGTCTTCCGATGTGAAGGAGGTCATCGTATCAATCCCCGTTCAATTTCAGTTCACAGACACGTACAGCGGATTTTGAAATAATTCAAGAAATTAATGCTTTTTGCCAAGAGTGTCAAGGTTGAAGGCGGCTTCGTGTCGCGTTTCAGGTTCGCTCCTGCCATCAGCGTTCAGCCCCGTCATGATGTTCCAGAAACGGCGTCAGCGTCATGGCTCCGTTTTTCACCGTCAGAATCAGGGCGCCGTGGTGATCCGTGCGGTACACGGCAAGGTTCCGTCGCTCAAGCCGCCTCAGCACCGACTGGTGGGGCATGGCGAATCGGTTCCGATAGCCCGCCGATATCAGAGCGTATTCCGGTGAAACGGCATCGAGAAAGGCATCGCTTGACGATGTTTTGCTGCCGTGGTGGGGGACGCAAAGCACCCGGCTCGAAAGGTCATTACCGTAACGGCTGACCATCGCCTGCTCGGCCCGTTCCGTGATATCGCCGGGGAAAAGAAAACCGACGCCCTGATAGGCCATCGACACCACCAGGGAAGCGTCGTTGATGTCGCCGCGATCCCCGTCCGAAAATCGTTCGGCTTCGGGCCAAAGCACCCGGACGGCCACACCGTTGATGTCCACGACTTCCGAAATATCCTGAACCGTCCGCAGGGGGATACCCCGGCGCTCGACGATCTCCTTCAAACGCCCGCAGCTTTTCGTGGGTCGCCATGGCCCGTTGAACCAGAATTCCCCGACGGAAAAATGCTCGAGAATGAACAACAGTCCGTTCATGTGGTCGCTTTCCGGGTGAGACAGGACCACCCGGTCGACGGTGGTGATTTTTTTTGACCATAAAAAGGGGGCCAGCACCTGTTCCCCCATGTCAAAGCTTGAATAACCGGCAAATCCCCCGCCGTCGAAAAGCATGCACGCCCCGCCCGGCAACTCCGCCAGAGCCGCGCTGCCCTGGCCCACATCCATCATCGTGATCCGCAGATCATCGTTGAAGTTACGGCGGTAAACCCAGTACGCGATATCTCCGGCGCCAATCACCAGAAGAACCGCGATCACGACCCATACGTTTTTCGCAAACCCCGGGCGTTTTTCTCGTCTGGCCCGGACAAGAAGAAGTCCCGACATCATCAGGCCATAGATGCAGGCCATCTCCAAAAACGAAAGACCGACGACGTTGACCGACGCCCAGGGCAGCGCCGCCAGGGTACGAATCAGCGAGAGAACCCCGTCAAGAATCATCCCGGCGAGCCGAATAAGCGGTATGGCGAGCAGGCTGCACCAGGGATAGACAAACAATGCCCCAATACCCAGGGGCACGACGAGAAGCGTCACCAGAGGAACCAGAACCGGATTGGCGACAGGCCCGATCACCGAGATTCGATTGAACGAGGCCGCCACCAGAGGAAGCGTCCCTGCACCGGCCAGAAGGGACACCAGCACATAGGTTTTGATTTTGCCGTTTCGAAAGAAGCCGCCCCCCTCCTGTCGGGTTTCGGCACTCAGGCACATCATCCCCCAGACAATGAAAAACACGGCCGTAAACGATAATTGAAACGAGGCGCCAAACAGGGACAGGGGCGACACCGCAAGGATCGAAAGGGCCGCCAGCGCCAGGGCGTTCAGCACATCATGCTCGGCATCCAGGCTGTGGGTCAGAAGAACGACCGCCACCATCAACAGAGCCCGCTGGGTCGACGGGGCCATGCCGGAAAGAACCCCGTAGGCCAGCACGGGGCCAAGGGCCAGAAGACCGGCATAGCGCCGGGCCCGGGCCGCCCAGAGAACACTTGGAATCCGCGAGAAAAAAAGGTAGCACAAACCAAAGGCAAGGCCTGCGACGATGCCCACATGAAGGCCTGAAATGGCCAGAAGATGGGCGGTTCCGGTCCGGTTGAAGGCTTCCTTCAAGGCGGGGTCCAGGGCCTTCCGATTGCCGACCAGCAGGGTTTTGAGAACCTGCCGGGACGAGACGGAAGCCACCTCCCGATCAATAAACATCTCAAAGGAGCGCCTTAGACGCGCAATCGGCCCGGGCCCGTCGGATGACAGCAGCCGGACCCGGTCCCCCCGGGCATAACAGCTTGCCCAGATATCCTGGGCCGCCATATAACGTTCATAGTCAAATCCGCCGGGATTGTAAAAATTACGAAACGGCTTCAGGCGACTTTCAACGATCAAACGCTGTCCCGTCGTGAGATCCGGTTCCTCTCCCGCCACCGTCAGACGAATACGCCCGGAAACGCTGACCATGGGCCTTTCGGGGAGGGCGATGCCGTCCGCTTCCAGCAGGCATTTCTGGCGGCCGCCGTCCTTTTCCGGCGATGTGACCACCTTCCCCCGGATCTGCAGAATCCCTTGATCCGCATAATACAAAGGATGATCCGGTCGGACTTCCCGCTGAGAGGCGACGTGCATGGCCGGCACCCCCAGCGCGACAAACAACAGGATCGGAGTTATGCGAAGGGATAGGCTGCGGCACACCGCCCAAACGATCCGGATCAGACACAGCAGGATACAAGCGGTCAGGAGCCATGCAGGCGGAGAAAAAGTCCGGCCGATGAAAAGACCTGCCGCATAGCCGGCAAGAAGGGGGATAACCGGCCGTTTATAGTAATCCGTGAATAAAAAAGGCATCCATCCCTCGTCCCAGCCCCCCCGGCACGACGGAAACATCACGCGTCATGGTTGTTTTCAACGACCGCTGCCAGGCACCGGCATCGATGCGCGACAGCGGCGGCCGTGGACGAATCCGTCAGGCCTTGGCCCGTCGGACGGCGGCCCCCAGGGCCTGGAATTTCATCTCGATGGCCTCATAGCCCCGATCCAGATGATACACGCGATTGACGTCCGTGACGCCTTCGGCAATCAATCCGGCCAGAATCAGCGAGGCGCTGGCTCTGAGATCGGAGGCCATCACCG
The DNA here is from genome assembly GCF_054657895.1 of Desulfatiferula olefinivorans. Taxonomy (NCBI): domain Bacteria; kingdom Pseudomonadati; phylum Thermodesulfobacteriota; class Desulfobacteria; order Desulfobacterales; family Desulfobacteraceae; genus Desulfatiferula; species Desulfatiferula olefinivorans. The sequence goes on from NZ_BAAHXV010000011.1 coordinate 137,313, forward strand.
GCGCGGCCGACAGGCCCGAAACGCCTTTGACCGTGGCCACATTGCCGCCGGATAGGGAAATATCGGCCCCCATCCGCTGAAGCTCGGACACGTGGATAAACCGGTTTTCGAAAATCGTTTCCGTGATCACGCTGGACCCTTTGGCGACCGTCAGCATGGCCATGAACTGGGCCTGCATGTCGGTGGGGAAACCCGGATACGGAAGGGTCTGAATATCCAGGGGGGCGATCTCATCCGGACCGATCACCCGAATCGTGTTTCCATCGGGAAGTACCTGTGCCCCGGCCCGCTTGAGTTTGTGAATGATCCCGCCCATGTGCCCGGGCTCACAATCGACAAGCGTCACATCGCCACGGGTCATCGCGGCGGCCACCATAAAGGTTCCGGCTTCGATCCGATCAGGGATGATGGTCACCTCCACCGGATTCAGGCGGTCCACCCCGGTGATGGTGATGACCGAGGTGCCCGCACCGTCGATGCGGGCGCCCATCTTATTGAGCACCTCGGCCAGGGCCGATATTTCGGGTTCCCGGGCTGCGTTTCTGAGAAGGGTCACGCCTTCGGCCAGAACGGCGGTCATCATCAGATTTTCCGTCGCCCCGACGGAAACCACGTCGAAATAGATTTCCGTGCCGAGAAGTCGTGGCGCGGCGGCTTCCACGTAGCCATGCTCAAGCGCGATGGTCGCCCCTAAGTCGGCCATGCCCTTGAGGTGAAGATTGATGGGCCGTGCCCCGATGGCGCAGCCTCCGGGAAGAGACACCCTGGCTTTCTGTCTGCGGGCAAGCAAAGGGCCCAGAACCAGAATCGACGCCCTCATTTTACGGACCAGATCATAGGAGGCTTCGCTTTTGTGCACGGTGGACGCGTCGATGGCCACCCGGTGTCCGTCGGTCTGAACGCGCGCGCCAAGATCCTCCAAAAGCAATTTGATACTTTTGATATCCATCAGGTCCGGCACATTGTGAAAGACGCATTCGCCATCGACCAGAAGTGCCGATACCAGAACAGGCAGGGCGGCATTTTTCGATCCGCTGATCCGGACCTCACCGGTAAGCCGGCGACCGCCTTCTACAACAATTTTATCCATGGTTCACCCCATGATTCATGGGCTCCTGGACCACGAGCCCGTTCGCATTCTTTTCTTGCGCCCCGGATCGACAGGTCTCCCCGACGGGAACGACGGCAAGGTTCCCGGTTCTTGTATGACATCTTGAGATGAAAAGGAAGATTTTTTGAACGGAGCATCAGATCGTGCTGCTATTTTCCATATGAGTGTCTTTCGCGTCAAGCAGCGCTTTAAGGATCGGTACTTCGACATATACGCTGGTGCCGGCTCCCGGCCTTGATTTCAATCGCAGTTTCCCTCCCAGAAGATTCACACGTTCTTCCATGCTTCGAAGCCCCATATGCTTGTTGGGTCCTTCAATCTTACAGGGTTCGTCGGTTTCAAGCCCGATACCGTTGTCATCGATGCGCAAAATCACATGGGGATACGAGGCCACCAGACGGATGCTCACCTGATCGGCCTTCGCATGTTTACGAATGTTATTAAGCGCCTCTTGCACCAGACGATACAAATTGATTTCCGAATCAGGATCCAGCCGGGTATGATCAAGGCCGGCCGAAAAAAAATCCACCGCGATACCGGTTCGTTCTCTGAACTCTTCGCAGTAACGGTAAAGAGTGATAGGCAGCCCAAGCTCGTCCAGACATGGCGGCCTCAATTCATAGGCGATTTCACGGACCGCATGGATGGATCCGTGAAGAACTTTCGACATTTCCTTGATTTTATGTCGCACCCGGTTTGTATCGGCAGGCGTTTCATCAAAAAACGTCTCGCAGGAGATGCGAAGCGACGAAAGGTCCTGGGCGACGCTGTCGTGGAGGTCTCTGGCGATCCGCTTTCGTTCATTTTCCTGGATCCGCATGATCTCCCGGGTCAAAACCTGGATCTGCTCTTCGGCACGTTTGGTTTTGGTGATGTCCAGGGAGGTAATGATGGCGCCGCCGGTGAACGGGGATATCCTGATGTGCAAAAATCTCAGGTTGTATTTCTGCTCCGGGAATTCCTTTTGCCGGCCTGTGCGAATGCAGTCCATCAATTCTTCAAACATATTGTTAGCATGCCTGGATCCGTAATCCTTGTACATGATATCGCCGATCTCGGGCACACGGCCCTGGGAACGGGCTTTGGCGGAATTATATCCGGTAATGCGTCCGTTGTGATCCACAATAATCGTTTCGATGGGATTGTTCTGAAAAAGCGTACGGTAGCGTTCTTCGCTTCGACGCAACGCCTTCTCCATGTTTTTGCGATAAAGAATTTCATTTTGCAGCTCCTTGTTGATCGCCTCGAGTTCCACCGTTCGATCATGTCCCGAAGCAGGGATCGTTGTGACGGCATCACTCTTTCGATTGCAACGAATCAAACAAAAAGCGGTCAGCAGACAGAAAAACGACAGGGCGTATCCGATCTGATTTTTTGAAAACGCCCCCCATATTCCAAGAGGTACCGTCAAAAACATCACATGACGTTTGACGTATGCATTCATGGGAACCATCTGGGCCACGGAAACAATCGTCACACTGATGGTGATCAGTATAACGAGTTGACCGGCCTGACTCATCCCGTAAAGCCATAACGTCGTTACAGCATAAGCGCTCCAGATCAGAGTACCGGGGTTGACGGCTCCTTGAGATAATCGGCCGAAAAGGGAAATGTGTCGAGAAAGAAGCGAATCGCTTCGCACGAAATATCGATGACCGACAACGACCGCAAATTCAAGCAAGATAAACCATAGAACCAAAAGAGGATAGTTTGTCCAATAAGATGTCGCCAGGGCGGCGACGATCATAACGATCAGATAAACGCCGTTCAGGCAACGTTGCATCCCGATATGATCATATCCAACCGTTTTTTTTGGGTATGTTGTGCATTTCATCGTGGTCCCTGCCTTCCCCCATGAAAACAGGATACTGTGTCGACATCGTTTCATGGTTCAAGCACGTCTGACCGTTACCCTTACCGGCAGGGTCATTAGGAGGCGTCACATACTCAAGGCCCGAGGAGAGAGCAGTGGAATAGTCCGGTTCGTAACGGTATATCGGTGAGAATGTTTGCGATCGTGCCGATGTACACAATCATTATATCAGCCGTTGTTGAATGACGGCCGTTAAGAGAATCATCGTTTTCTTAATGATATTTTGAAGAACTTGTCAAACACTTTGTTTGTATTTTTGGGTATGGCCACCCTCAGCCGCGAAAACGGCGTTCCATCTCGGCCAATGCATCAGTAATACTTTCCTTGATGTCGGCCCGATCTGTCTTTGCCTGCAAGGCATTGAGTCTGTCACGATCCCGGGGGCCACCCGCCATTCCGATAAGATAAATCCAATCGCCCCGAACAGACGCACTGACCTGCTCCATTCGGTCCCATATCTCCTCGACAAGACGGGCGGCCAACGCTTCGGAACCGTCGATGATCGTTTCAACGACGACCATGGCTCCCAGTCGAACCGGCCACTTATCGTGGGCCATCAGGTCATAAAAGGCCGGATAGATCATCTGGTCGTCGATCATCATTCGGGCCAGATTTTCGGCCTCCCTTGATTCGATCATGGCTCGCAGCGAATCCGGGCTGAGCTCGGACGGTTTTCGCTTGAAAATCCCGTCAAAAATTTCCTGTTCGGTCAGAGCCCCCGTCAAGCGCACCCCGTGATCACAGATGACAGTCGGTACGGAGCGAATGTGGTCTTCATTTGCAAGCTGTTCATAAAGGGTTGCATCGATGATGGTGAGACGAATCCTCGGGTAATTGTCGGTCAGACCGATCAGCGTTCGAATCACCGATGGACAATGGGGACACTGAGGCGCCATATAGACCCTCACATGGACAGAAAACGGCAAGGCACGATCCGCTAAGGCTTCACAGACTATCGGTTTTTCTTTAACCAGTGCGAGCATCTTTGCATCGGGTAAAGCCATCCATCGGATCTGGTCATTGATCAGAATGTAAGGCAGACGCTCTTCCGAATCATATCGTTTTATTGTGAAAAGGCCCGCTGACCGTTCCTTAAGGTCAAGCAAGGACTTCTCCAGTCGGTCCGACAAGGGGTCGTTCGTGGTCAGAAGAACCAGCGTCGATAAGTTTTGGTTTTGCGGGGATTGTGGGAGCATGGGCTTTCTCCG